>CAYYNJ010000317.1:0-3330 GCA_964472775.1 uncultured Spirochaetaceae bacterium | reverse complement strand
ATCGATGCCATAAGGCTCCGGCTGCCTGACCAAACGTTGTCGGTAAAGATGCGGTTGGGGGAGAAGGAAGACACAGAGGGGCTTCTCGGATTTTGCCGTCGCCTGGCCGGGGCGGGGGTAGATTTTATTACCCTCAATCCCCGGATCCGTAAAGACGGCCGGAACCGGCCCGGGCGCTGGGAACATGTGGCCTTGCTGGCTCGGGAGCTGTCCATTCCGGTTTTGGGCAGCGGTGATATCCACAATCTTTCCACCTACCATTACCGGGTGGGCTTGGCCGAGCCGGCGGGGGTCATGCTGGGCCGGGGAGCCATTGTCCGGCCCTGGCTGGCGGCGCTTCTGAAAGGCTGCAGGGACAATCCCGATTTCTCCCTATCGGTCGATGCCCTCCAGGGAGCCCGGAGGTTTTTAGAGCTCTTGGTTATCCACCAGCCCCGGGAATTCTGGATTTCCCGGGCCCGGAGATTTTTCTTTTACTATACGGAAAATTTCCTTCGGTATGCCATCCAAAACGCCCCTGATTTGGCCGCCGTGGAGACCTTGATCGAACAGTACTTCAAAGATCACCCGGAAGAAAGGATCCAGGTAAGAAGGTAACGCCAGCGGGAATCCGGAGGCTCCGGGGCTGCTAACGCTTCCCATCGGCCCGTTACCCCCTGAAAACCCAGGGCCGTATCCCAGTGGGCCATGGCGATCCCTAAATCAACCTCTTCAAGGGTGTAATTTTCTCCGGGCCGGGCTATCATAATTCCCCGGGCTTGGAAAAAATGGATCCGGTCATCCTCCCGCAGAAGCCGCCAGGGCTGACGGTTCACCGCCGAGGGGGCCTGCTGGACCGAATGGAAGCCTGCTTCCCACGGCGCATCGACGGGGTTCGGCAGCGGTTTTCCTCCGGGGTGCTCGAAAAATAATTCTCTCCGGGGCTTTCGACGTGAAGCTCCGGTGAAAGCCTTTATGGCCTTGTCCCGGGCCGGTATGGTTTCGGCACCCCGGCCCAGGGGAGTCACCGCCGGAATCTCTTCTCCCGTCTCAAGGGCTAAAAGGTTGGCGAATTGGGAGCGTTGAAAGGTTCCGCCCAGCCAGCAGGTACCCCATCCCCTATCAGTAAGGGCTAAGATGATTTTTTCCATGGAATAACCAAAATCGATAAAGCTCCCAGGCTGTTTCCGGATGGCTCCGGCAATGTAGGCCGGGGCATTACGGATGAATCCGTAGGTTCCCAATTTTCCCGAGGAAAGAAACCCCGTGGATGAGGGCAGAAGGGAAAACCGGGGGATCTGGCCCCAGGGGCCGGGAGAAGGATTCTTGATCATCTCTTCAATTTGCTTTAATTCTTCCTCAGAAAGCGGTACGGGCAGGTAGGTTCTTATACTGCGCCTCTCTTGGGAGGCGCGGATCCAATTTGTTTCACTCACGGACTTCTTTTCTCCTTGTCTATGGGAGAGATCTCCCCTAAAATGGGAAATCCCGAATATATACGAACATTCTGAGATTATAAAGATACGGAGGAAAACGAAATGGGTCAAAATAAGAATATGAAAAGAGTGGCGGATTTACCCGTTCACAGTATGATGCCCGGCGGGGATGTGCGGTTCGTCCATGCCGAATCCATGACTCTATCATACTGGACCCTTGAAGAAGGGGCGGTGTTGAAGGATCACTCCCATCCCCACGAACAGGTGGTTAACCTTCTTGAGGGCGAACTGGAGTTCACCTTAGGAGGGGATGTGTCTGTTCTGGTTCCCGGATCGGTGGTGGTGTGTCCTCCCGGGGTGCCTCATTCGGGCCGAGCCCTGAAGCCGACCCGGGTCCTCGATGTTTTCTGCCCGGTCAGGGAAGATTTTCTCGCCCTTGACCAGGGAGATAAATAGTGGCCTCCAAGACTGAATACCTGGATATCGTAGATCATGATGACCGGGTCATCGGAAGAGGAAGCCGGGAAGAGATCCATGGCGATCCGAAAAAAATCCACCGAGTGGCTCATGTGCTGCTCTTTAATTCCCGGGGGGAACTATTCCTGCAGAAGCGGAGCTACCTGAAGGATGTTCAGCCCGGCAAGTGGGATACCTCCGTGGGGGGGCACCTTGACGCCGGAGAAGATTACGAAACGGCAGCCCGCCGTGAGATGGTGGAAGAGCTGGGTGTCCGTGTGGTTACCCTGAAATATCTGTATAAATATCGCCACGGCAACGATTATGAAACCGAATACGTCACCTCCTACTCCTGCCGCTGGGACGGGGCCGTCAAGACCTGTCCTCAGGAAATTGAAGAGGGCCGGTTCTGGAAATTAGAAGAAATTGACGCAGCCCCGGCGGGGCAGTTTACCCCTAATTTTTTAGAAGAACTGGAACGCTTCCGGAACCGGGAATAAGCCTGATTCCTCCTATCGACAGATAACGATTATTAGGATATATAAGGCAGATGAAATTAAAACTTCTCGGCCACAGCGCCAACGACCTGTACTGGTTTATCCTGCCCCTGGTTCTTCCCACCCTGCTCATCCGGTACAACCTCTCTTATAGTCAGGCGGGAGGAATTCTCACCGTCTATCTGGCGGTGACGGCGCTTTTCTCCTTCATCATGGGGAAACTTTCCGACCGGTTTTCCCGGAAGACCATACTCAGTTACGGCTTTCTCTTGGCTTCAACAGGACTCATCGCCTCCGGATTTGCTCCCACCCTTTCCGCCTTTCTCCTACTTATGTCCTTCACCGCCGTGGGGGTCAGCACCTTTCATCCCGTCATGTACGCCGTGATTGACGAGACCTATCCCGAACGGAAAGGCCGGGTCATGGGGATCTACGAGGTTTTTGGGACCACCGCCATCCTTCTTATGTTTCTGATAAACGGTTTCCTTATCCAGAAAATCGGTGTTCGGGGAGTACTTATCCTCACAGCCCTCCCGGGGTTGGCCATGGGGCTTACCTATCTTTTCAGCCGGGCCATTCCGGAAACGGAAAAAACGGTCGGAAACCCTGTTAAAGCGGCGGTAAAGCCTGCCCGGAAAGAATTTGCCCGGTTCATTCTGTTTCTTTTCAGTGTCATTCTTCGGGTTATGAGTGTCACGGCGGTCCTGAACTTTCTTCCTACCATCTTCGTCAGCTTCTTCGGCTTTGCCCCCGGCAGCGCCTCCTATGCCACCGCCTTCTTCTTCGCCGGGGGAATAGTGGGGTCCCTGGTGGTGGGAAAGATTTCCGACCGGTTTAACTCTTTCAGGGTTCTTCTGGTGGCAACTGTTTTTCTTGTCCCATCGGTTCTCTCTTTGACCCTGAATCTGCCTCACCTGATGTATCCCGTGGTGGTGGCCCTCTTTGTCTGTTTCAGATCAAGC
>CAYYNJ010000316.1:0-3519 GCA_964472775.1 uncultured Spirochaetaceae bacterium | reverse complement strand
CATGTTGATCCAATCAACGTTATCCATGAAATCCTCATTGTGAACGTTCCATGATGCACCAACTGACCAGAAGGTACCCCAGCGGTTTTCAGATCCGAAACGTGAGGATCCGTCTGTCCTGAGGCTGGCCTGCAGGTAGTATTTGTTGTTGAAGTTGTAGTTGGCAACGCCGAAGAATGACATGATTGTGTATGCGGTTTCATAATAGTCTGCATCATCATCATCCGAGGTGGCCGTATTCGGGAACGGAACCCCGAGGGTATCAAGGAGCTGCAGGAGAAGGATATTCCCCTGATAGCCCGGAGGGCGCTGAAAGAAGCCAATCCTTCCTACCCGGTTCCCCGCATCATGGACCTGAAGGAGTGCGAAGCCTTGGTGAGTCGGCTTTTAGTAAGGGAATAAGGCCTTCCTGCCCGGGGAGGCAAAAAAAGGGGGCTTATCCGTCATCCGGAAAGCCCCTTTTTATTTGTATCCGGTGAAAAGCCCTCTGGACTCTCCCCGGGAGGAAACCCTAGCGTCCTGCGGTGGCCACCATCACCGCCTTGATGGTGTGAAGCCGGTTCTCCGCTTCATCGAAAACCTTGGATGCGGTGCTGCGGAACACCTCGTCGGTGACTTCCATTTCCTTTAAACCGTATTTTTCATGAACATCCCGGCCCACCTCGGTTTCCAGGTCGTGGAAGGAGGGAAGGCAGTGGAGAAAGATGGTGTCGGGATTTCCCGTGGCATCCATCATGGCTTTGTTTACCTGATAGTCCTTCAAGAGGGCGATTCTCTCGGCGGTTTTCGCCTCTTCTCCCATGGAGATCCAGACGTCGGTGTAGATGGCATCGGCGCCCTTGACCCCCTGGGCGATATTATCGGTCAGTTCGATCACCGCGCCGGTGGCTTTGGCCAATTCCCGCAATTCCGCCACCAGGGCCTCATCGGGAAAGAGCGCCTTAGGGGCCACGGCGGTGAAGGTCATCCCCAGTTTAGCCGACAAGATCATCAGGCTGTTGCCCATGTTGTTTCGGGCATCTCCCACAAAGACCAATTTCATCTTGCTGAAGGGCTTGAAAACGTGCTCCTTCAGGGTCAGGGCGTCGGCCAAAACCTGGGTGGGATGGTAGAGGTCGGTCAGACCGTTCCATACGGGAACCCCGGAGTATCGGGCCAGCCCCTCCACGGTGCTCTGTTCAAACCCCCGGAACTCGATGCCGTCGTAATAACGGCCCAGAACCTTGGCGGTATCCTCGAGAGACTCTTTTTTTCCCATCTGGCTGTTGGTGAGGAAGGTAACCCGGCCGCCTTCGTCAAATGCGGCGGTTTCAAAGGCGCATCTGGTTCGGGTAGAGGCTTTATCAAAGAGCAGAACGATATTTTTTCCCGCCAGAAGGTCGCCGGGGATTCCCATGCGCTTCTTCTGCTTGAGATCCGCTGCCAGATTCAGCAGGTAATGAATCTCTTCGGGGGTAAAATCTTTTAGAGTGAGCAAGCTTCTTCCTTTCAAATTGACGGCCATGGTCGCCTCCTTACTATTGCAGTAGTATTGAAATCTCTCTCAACCTATCACGCCTTAAGCCTTTGGGCAAGGGATTTCGATCTCAGCCGACGTAGACCTTCACGGTTTGATCACCGGTTTCGATGTCCACATTCAGTTCGGACAAGACCTGTACCAGATTCTCATAATCCAGACTTTTTAACAACTGGGGATCCCAGGAGACACCGCTTTTTTCCATGGCTTCGTTCACCGAACCCCGGGCTTCCATGGGAATGAGCTTGATAAAGTCCATTCCCGCCTTCAGCAGGGCCAGGGGAACCCTGATGTTGACCATCTCACCGGCTTTGCTTCCCGCCTTGGGTTCCACTTTGACAAAGAGGTATTTTATTTCGCCATTACCCTTTTCCATGGAGAATGCCGGGGTACTCTCTTCTGTGCCGGTACTTTCCAAGGCGGCCAGGAGCTGTTCGGCTTCCTGGGGGGTAATCTTTCCTTCCGCTAACATGTTTAAAATCTGCATTCGTTCTTCGTTCATTGTTGACTCCTTATATAAAGTAGAGATGGATCTCATCTTTCTCGGTTTTCGCCTGGATCTGCAGGTCCTTGAGATACCAGAGGATTATCCCCGCCGTTGCCAGAGCCGCGGCGCCCAGGGCGATACCTCGGTTCAGATGGGACAGGGCGTGCAGAACCAGCCATATCGTAAATACGAGCAGCCCCAGGGGAAGCAGCAGGATCCAGAGAAGAAAAAGGGGGATCCAGAGGTTCACCCCCTTCTTTCCGGCGGGTTTTACCTTGAGGCGGCAGAACAGGGGGATCATTTCAAAGCCTCCAGGGCTTCAGCCACACTGATATCTCCCGTTTCAAGCCGGGCTAACACATCGGTCCGCCGTTTCACGTCGGGGGAATGGTCAATCTTGACGTCCACGAAGTCCAGCTTCTCGGCGATGCGGTTGAGACGGTTTTTCACCGAAGGGTAGCTGATGCCGAAGAGTTCCTCCATTTTTTTAATCGACCCGTGGGAGGCAATGAAAGCCGCCGCAAAGACCTGGTCGTCCATGGGCAGGAGCGCCAGGGGAGGAGGGGAGAAATCCCCCTCGATCTCGATTTCCTGGGAAGGAATTCTAATTTTTCTGACCGAAAAAGGTCTGCCGTTGACCAGGCGGACCAGCTCTTTCCAACTCTGCATGATAGCCTCCGAAACAAAAGGTACCCCCGCTCCATAAAAATGTCAACTCTAAAATCAAAAAAATTAATATAAAAGCAGATAAAAGTTAAATAATTCAATAATCGGAGGGATAAACATTAACTATCACAACAAACAGTACCAATAAGCAAGGCAAAACGAAGATGAAGGGGATCGATGCCCGGGCGATTTTTCCTGAGCCCGGGTATCCGTCCCCGGCAATCTTCGTTTTGCCGGTTCGTTTTGCCGGAGTCTTGATATTCTTTCTCTCTTAGGATAGAATCGCCGCTGTGCCGTCCGGGTTGTCCGCGGCGGTTCTGACTGTTACTTCCTGCCTTGACTTAAATTTCAGGATGGAAAATTGTTGGATCTCGCAACTCGCTATTTGACTTGAGAGAAATACACAAGAATACTTTACATTGAGGTAAGCAATAGATGGAAAAATTGGAAAAAATGCGGAATATCGGTATCAGTGCCCATATCGACTCCGGGAAAACCACCCTTACCGAGCGGATTCTGTTCTACAGCGGACGGATTCACGCCATCCATGAGGTGAGGGGAAAAGACGGTGTGGGTGCCACCATGGACTCCATGGAGCTGGAACGGGAGCGGGGTATCACCATTGCCTCCGCCGCCACCCACGTGGAATGGAAGGATTATCCTATTAACATCATCGATACTCCGGGACACGTGGACTTCACCATTGAAGTAGAACGGGCCCTGCGGGTTTTAGACGGGGCCATCCTGGTTCTCTGTTCCGTCGGCGGCGTTCAGTCCCAGTCCATCACCGTGGACCGGCAGCTCAAGCGGTACAAGGTTCCCCGGCTCGCCTTCGTCAATAAGTGTGACC
>CAYYNJ010000315.1:741-3740 GCA_964472775.1 uncultured Spirochaetaceae bacterium | reverse complement strand
GATCAGCCACAATGAGCCGGGCCCCCCGGGCTTCGGCTTCTTCTGGGGAGATCTCTCCCATGAAGGTAGGGTGATTCATCCGTCCGCTTACTTTGCCTGAGTACTGGGACCACAAAGATCCGCCTATTAAATCGCCTTTGGCCATAAATAAACTCCTTAGAGGGAATTTCAAAAATCAGAGATTTCTGAAACCAGCACATATAACGGGCTTTAAATATAATCGTAGTTCCTGGTAGAGGAAATGCTTCTGAGCCGGCCCACCACCTTACCTATCGAAGCGGCCACAAGGTCAATCTCATGAAACGCACCCCCGTGTGGGCCAGATCCGAATCAATTCCAATGGCTTGGAAGGTGGCGTTAGCCTCCAGGGACTCGGAAGAACAGGCGCTTCCCGTGGAGGCGGCAATTCCCAGCTGGTTGAGATCCCAGAGGAACGACTCTCCTTCCACCCCGCGGAAACTGGCCAGGATGGTGTTGGGAGTACGCAGATCCCGGGCACCAATAACCTGACAGTCGGGAATCCGAAGGATCGCGTCCTCTAACTTATCCCTGAGCCGGCGCACCTCGGTCTGCTCGTATTCCAGGTTATTCACCGCTAATTCCATGGCGAGTCCCATTCCAACGATTCCTGCCACATTCAAAGTTCCCGCCCTGAGGCCGGCCATCTGCTCTCCCCCGTGAAGGAGGGGGGTAATGGTGATGCCTTTTCGGACATAAAGCCCCCCCACCCCCTTGGGGCCGTGAAATTTATGGGCGCTGAAAGTCAGAAAATCCACGGGGATCTTTTGGACATCCACCGAAACTTTTCCGATGGCCTGCACCGCATCGGTATGGAAAAGTACCCCTTTTTCCCGGCAGATTCGGGAGATTTCATCCACAGGGTTAATCAGTCCCGTCTCATTGTTGGCCCACATGATCGAAACCAGGGCCGTGTCGGGGCGGATGGCTTTACCAAGATCGGCGGGAGAAATGATGCCTTCACTGGTAACGGGAAGGTAGGTAACCTCCACCCCCAAAGATTCCATGAAGGCCATGGTCTCTTCCACGGCGGGGTGTTCCGCCTGGCTGGTGATCATATGTTTCTTCGAGCCTTTGAGAATATCCCGGAAATAGACCGACTTGATTACCGTGTTGTTTCCCTCGGTGGCACAGCCGTTGATGATGATAGTATCATCGTCAGAGGCGTTAATACCGTGATAGAGCCGGTCCACCGCCAGCTTCAGAAAGGGATGAATTTCGGTGCCGAAACTGTGCAGGGAATTGGGATTGCCGTAAAACTGGGTCTGAAAGGGTGCCATGGCATCCTTGACCTGGGGATCCACCAAGGTGGTGGCGTTGTTATCTAGATAGATTCTTTCCATAACAGAAGTATTCAATCCTTAATGGTACATCTTTTCCCAAAGAAGCGGTGTACCGATTTGTTTACCTGAAATATATCTATTCAGGAGAGGAAAGTAAACGGGTATTTGCCCAAAAACCCAATATTACGACTGATTCAATCGGATTATTTCCGCCCGTAGGTTCCCAGAATTTCTCCGTGGTACAGGGTGTGGTAGTCCCCCTGAAGATAATAGCCTTGGACCGCTTCTGAGAGAATCCCTTGGGGGGGCAGTTCCTGCTTGGCTAAAAGCCGGCACTCGTAGATAAGCTCAGATTCTTCACAGGAGGGAACCGTTATCATCTCACCGGCTTTAAGATGGAATCCGCAGAGTGAGACCTTGTCGGTGTCCCGGCCGGAACGGGAACCGCAGAGGGCCAGATTTTTCTTTTGGGTTAAGGGAAGAACGTTTACGGCGAACTCACCTAACCCCTCTAAAAGGCCGTGACTAAACCGTGAAGGTCTCACCAAGACGGTGAGTACCGGTTTGCCCCAAATAACCCCCAACTGGGCCCAGCCGATGGTCATGGGGTTCCCTTGTTTTCCCGTCATCAGTAGAATCCCCGGTCCCTCCAAGGCCCGGGCGGTAATATTAAAATTTTCAAAAGGCGATTCGAGTCTCTGCATTTTTTTGTTCTCCCATCAGTATTGGGGGTTTGAATGCCCCCCTGGGATTATAACAGTGAAAACCGGGCGGGGGCAATGGTATACGAATCGCACTTCCTCCACGATAGGTGAAGGAAAGAGTGAATTCAAATCCTTATTTTTTTATCTGATTAATTTCGGATCTGTACCTTAAAAACCCAGGGTTCTGCAAAAAAAAAACGGCTTGTTTCAAATGATGAAAGCAAGCCGCCTTGGAATAAGATAAAAGACCGGTAAACTGAAATCACCCTTCCCGGGTAACCACCTTTTCAAGCACCGCCTGTTCTTTTTCCGTAAAGAAGGTGTTCAGATTAATGATGATAACCATCCGGTTCCCCAGGTGGCCTATTTTGTCCACAAACCGGGTGTCCACGGTTCCGCTGACATCGGGAGCCTCTCTCAGGTTCTCTTCGGTGATGCTCACCACATCTGAAACAGAATCAACAACAAAACCGACGGTTCTCTTTTTCTCCGTGCCGGTCTGAACGATGATAACTATGGTGTCTTCCCCCAGTTCTTCCATCTCCAGGTTAAACCGGGTTCGCAAAATGTAAACAGGAATGACCATACCTCGTAAGTTAATGATTCCGGGTATATAGGCCGGAGTATTAGGTATTTTTGTCAACCGCGGCATGGAGACTATTTCTTGAACCGCAAGAATAGGAATCCCGTAATCCTCCTCGCCGATGGAGAAGACAACATATTGGTTGGTGACGTCCATGTTCAACTGGGAAACAAGAAGGTCCTCCTCCTCATTTTCCTCCTCGAGATATCCGTCGTTCCGGAGATTTTCAGAACTCATCAAACTCTCCCTCGTCTACCAAATCAGAGAAACTCTCATAGGGTTCACTCTTTTTTGAACCTGACGAGGCGGGTCTCTCGGTTTTCGTCTCCGGCTTGTTCAGCAATTTCTTCTCCGTATGATTTCCGGCGGATGTCTTGGCACTCCGTTTAGCCCCGCCGTGGGTATCCAGTT
>CAYYNJ010000315.1:0-731 GCA_964472775.1 uncultured Spirochaetaceae bacterium | reverse complement strand
AGGAGCTATTTGCCTGGCCGGCCGATTCTGGCTGTCCAGAGTAAAAAACTGCATGGTACTGTTCAGCTCCTGAGCCTGGGCGGAAAGTTCCTCGGTGGAGGAAGCCGCTTCCTCTACCAGGGCTGCATTCTTCTGGGTATTTTCATCGAGGCTGGATAAGGTTTGATCGATCTGATCTACACTGGACAGCTGCTCCTGGGAAGCGGCGGAAATCTCGCTCACCAAGGCGGTGACTTTCTTTACCGATGCGTTGATTTCGTTGAGCACCTCGCCGGCGGTGCTGGCGATTTCAACTCCCTCTTCCACCTTCTTATTGCTGTTCTTAATAATCGCGGCGATTTCACCGGCGGCCTTATCAGACCGCTTGGCCAGCTTTCTGACTTCCACCGCCACCACGGCAAATCCCTTGCCCTGCTCGCCTGCCCGGGCCGCCTCGATGGAAGCGTTTAACGCCAGCAGGTTTGTTTGAAAAGCGATGTTATTAATAACTTCGATAATGTCGGCGATTCTATTGCTGGATTCGCTAATCTCGGTCATGGAGGTGACCATCTTACTCACCGACTTGGTGCCTTCCTCTGTTTTCACCACCGCTTCACGGGACAGCTGATCAGCAGTGTTGGTATTATCGGCGTTGGACTTAATGGAAGCATTCATCTCTTCAATGGCCGAGGAGGTCTCCTCCAAAGCCGAAGCCTGTTGTTCGGTCCTGGTGGACAGGTCCTGATTGCCTT
>CAYYNJ010000314.1:2400-3822 GCA_964472775.1 uncultured Spirochaetaceae bacterium | reverse complement strand
AACCCTGGGAATTGTTACTAAAGCAATCATAAGGCTCTCACCCCTGCCCAAGGCCAAAACGGTGCTGCTGGTACTGTTTCCGGATATCAAAAAGGCCATAGAGATGGTTCCCAAAATCATGACCGAAGCGGGGATCGTGCCCACCTCGATGGAGTTCATGGACCGGCTCTCTTTTCGGACCTCCTGTGAGTATTTGAATGAGCATCTGCCCTACGATGAGGCGGAATCCATGCTTCTGATCGAGGTGGACGGAACCTCCCGGGGCCGGGCGGATGAAGACGCCGAGGCTATCGGCGAGATGTGCCTGCAGGGCGGAGCCGATGAGGTTTTTTGGGCGGATAATTACACCACCCAGGAACGGGTTTGGAGCGTTCGGCGCAACATCGCCGAAGCGTTTAAAGTGTACAGCCCTGTGCAGAGTCTGGAGGATATCGTCGTTCCCATCGGGGCCATCGCCGCCCTGATGCCGGAAATCGCCCGTCTCTCGGTAAAATATCAGTTACCCCTTCCCACCTACGGCCACGCCGGGGATGGAAATCTTCACACAACCCTGGTAAAGCCCCCGGAGTGGTCCCATGAGAAATGGCAGGAAACGGAAAATCAGCTTTTACCGGAGCTCTACGCCGAGGTTACCCGCCTGGGGGGTAAGTTGAGCGGGGAACACGGGATAGGGAGCAAACGCAGAGCCTATCTCACCGACACTTTGAGTCCGGCGGAGCTGCTACTTATGAAGAAAATTAAAGATGCCTTCGACCCCAATGGGATCATGAACCCGGGGAAGATCTTTGATTTTGCGGAAATGAAGTAATCATCGTTTAGTGTCTACAACCGTGGATAAAAAAGTGCGCCATTTCCTTGACCTATAAAAACTTACTCTCCCCAAAACGGCAAATACCGGTTTGGGGAGAGTAAAATCACAACAATCCAGTATTTACCCCAATTTTTTATCCACGGTGAGAAACACTATTAAACCTGAACGGTTCTCCACCGGCCCTGGCGGGTGTGGACGGCGAATATAAACCCCCGGAGCAGGAAGTCGGTGCTCATGGCCAGCCAAATCCCCGAAAGATAAATTCCTAAAACCCAGGCCAGGGGCAGCCGGATGATGAACCTCGATACGATCATGGTCTTCAGGGTGAACATGGTGTCACCCGCACCCTGGAGGCCCCCCCGCAGCACCATGGCGGGGGCCAGAAAAATGGCAAAAACGGCGTAGATCTTCAAAGGAAGGGCGGTGCCGGAAATTATCTCCCGGGAAGAGGTAAACAGCCCGGTAAGAAAATGGGGGAACAGGAAGTAGGTGAGGGAGATAATTCCCATCACCAGGACGCAGTAAAAGGTTCCGGTCCACATCATCCTTTCCGCACCGTCGGGGTCCGAGGCTCCCAGGACGGACGGCTTGTAGGGCATCTCGAGGCAATC
>CAYYNJ010000314.1:0-2390 GCA_964472775.1 uncultured Spirochaetaceae bacterium | reverse complement strand
GCTCCCAGATGCTGTCCCGTCAAGGATGCGGCGGCTATGGCGAAACCGAAGCCGGGCATGAAAGAGAGGGACGCCAGGCGCATGACGATATGGAAGGAAGCCAGGGCGGCGCTTCCCAGGGGAGTCACCGCCAAGGCCATGACCAAAAGCTGGCTGAAAGACATGGCGAACCGTTCCAGCATGGAAGGTACGCCGATTTTCAGGATGCGGATAAAATGGGGCAGGCTGATATGGGATTTCTTCGGGGTGAAAAGGCCCGCCGGTGAAACCAGGGAGAGGACCGCCAGGACCGTGCAGCCGGTCAGGAAGCTGAACCCCGAAGCAAGGGCGGCCCCCCGGATACCCAGGGCGGGGAATCCCCAATGACCAAAAATCAGAACCCAGTCCAGAAGAATATTCACCAGGTTCAGTCCGAACCCCGCCAACATGGGGGTCCGGGTGTCTCCCCGGGCCCGGAAGGAGGCGCTCAGGGCGATGAAGCCGAAGATGGCGGGAACAAAGGCAATAAAAACCCAGTAATACTCCCAGGCGGTCCGCGACAGGTCCTGGGCGACTTGCATGAACCGGAAGAGGGCCGGGGCGCCCAGAAGGAGCAGGGGGGTCATCAAGCCGCCCAGAAGAATCAGAATGACGATACCCGTGGTTGAAAAGACCTCGGCGTTTTTCCTGTCTCCTTCTCCCACCATTCGGGCGATGGTGGCCACCATGCCCGTGCTGAAACCGTCGCCCACGGCGGTGATATTAAAAATGATGATTCCCGTAATCGCCGAGGCTCCCAGGGCCAGAGGCCCCAGCTGCCCGATGAACATGGTATCGATGAGCTGAACCAGGGTCAGGGATATCTGCGTGGCCATGGCCGGCAGGGCCAGTCTTAATAAAGTCAGGGAATCGCTTTTCGTCCGGGTGCTCAAGTTCATGGAAGGAGTTTAATTGGGTGAGGCGATTGTGTATACCGCTATGAAAAGTTTCTCTTGCCTTCTGGTCCTACCAATGCTACCATGAGATTGGTAGGACCAAACAATGTTAAAGAAAAACGACCATGTGGCGGTAAAACTGGAACGGGAAATTCTCTCCGGGGTCTACAAACCCGGAGACCGGCTTCCCCCGGAGAGGGAGCTGGCGGAAAAGTATCAGGTGAGCCGGTCCATCCTTCGGGAGAGCATCCGGCACCTGGCCGGGCTGGGACTGCTGCGCACCGAGCCCCAGAGCGGCACCTACGTCACCGACTACCGCAAAGAGGCCTCCTTGGAGTTTCTTATCTATCTTCTCGACAACAACGAGACCCTGGACAGAGAGATTTTTCAGGCGGTCAACGAGTTCCGGGAGATCTTGGAAGCGGGATGCGCCGAAAAAGCGGCCCTTAGGGGGGGGGCTGAAAAGGCCGCCGCCCTGAGGGCCATCCTGGAAGAGATGAAGGAACGGCGGGAGGATCCCGCCGCCCTGGCCGCAGCGGACTACCGGTTCCACGCCTGTTTCGTGGAGCAGACCGAGAATCTGGCCCTGCGGATTCTCTTTAATGCCTGTAAATCGGTCTATCTCTTCTATACCGAGGTGTTCTACGGGGAAGAGGAAAACGCCGAAGTCACCTTCGGGCAGCTGGAGCGGTTCATCGGCGCCATCGCCCGGCGGGAACCCGGCGAAGCGGCGGCGGCTTTGAAGGAGGCCTTGGATTACGGGCGGGACAAGGTCTATCGCTCTTTGAATTTATGATTTTTCTGCCGGACCAGCCGGCCACAAGGGGGAAGATGATGGAAAAAAGGGATAAGGGAAACGGCGCGGTGCTGATAAAACAGCCCCAGAACCAGTCGGACCGGATCAAGGCACTCCGGGAGTATTACTTTTCCGGGGTCCGCCGGAGCTGGAACAATCAGCAGATCAGCTTTTCCACCGGCACCCCCTGGGATCTCCAGTACAACGAACTGAACTACCACATCGTTCCTGAAACCTACGCCTTCTTTCAGACCTTCACCAGCTCCTACAACCAGATCGCCTCTCCCGTGGAACTGTGCCCGGGGTTTTGGGACATGAGCCTGCCGGAACGGCGGGCCTGGTTTAACAAAGAGGTGATGGTGAAGTACCTGCCCCGGGAGATTCTTCCCGGCGACCTGATCGCCGGGGGCCGGTTCAACGTTCACACCTCCCACTGTCTGACCGAACAGGAGGCCCGGGATCGGGGTTCGGTGCTCTACGGGAAAAAGGGGCTGCGCCGCCAGGCCCTCTCCTTTCACAGCCACGGTTTCGGTAACGCCGGCCCCACTTCGGGGCATCTGATTCCCGATTACGCCCAGGTTTTGCAGAGGGGCTTCCAGGCGGTGGCCGCCGAGATCGACGGATACCTGAAAGCTCTCTCGCCGGAAGAGAAGCGGGGGCCCCGGGGCGCCCAGCTCCGG
>CAYYNJ010000313.1:0-3832 GCA_964472775.1 uncultured Spirochaetaceae bacterium | reverse complement strand
CAGCAACCCCGTGATCCGCCGGCGGATCAGGGAAGAGCTTCCCTTTTGGTATCGCGAGCTGCGGCCCCGGGACCAGCACATCCTGAAACTCATGCCTCAGGGTTTCAGCAAAAGGGAAATCGCCGACCTGATCCACGTGGCCCCCCAGACGATCCGCAACTATATCAGCCAGATCTATTCGACCCTGGAGGTGGAAAACCGGAGCGACGCCTTGGCCAAAGCCCGGAGCATCGATTCTTTTTACTATGAATAAAATGGGTGCGTTAAAAGAGTACTCCCAGAGTACTCTTTTGATGACAATGGTAACTTGCCGTTTCTCTGTTCTTCCCTTACCCTCATGAAAACGTGAATAAGGAGGACTTATGAAAAAGTCGAAAATTTTTGTACTGGTTCTTGTTGCCCTGTTGACCGCACCGGTACTCTTTGCCGGAGGAAACGCCGAATCCGACGAAACGGTGGTGCTCACCATGGGGTCCTGGCGGACCGATGATGTCACCCAGATTAACGCCCTGCTGGATGCCTTTTCCGAGGCTCACCCGGGGATAGAAATTCAGTTCCAGCCCACCAATCCGCCGGACTATAACGCCACCCTGCGGCTTCAGCTGGAAAGCGAAACCGGCCCGGATCTGATGTATGCCCGGTCCTACG
This sequence comes from uncultured Spirochaetaceae bacterium, assembly GCA_964472775.1. Taxonomy (GTDB): domain Bacteria; phylum Spirochaetota; class Spirochaetia; order UBA9216; family UBA9216; genus CAYYNJ01. Next base: position 3,184 of record CAYYNJ010000313.1, on the reverse strand, counting down.
CCACGGGGGTACAGCTTTTTGAAGACGGTTATTTCGCCGACCTTTCCGGCCTTTCATCCCTGGAAAGCTCCTATTCCGCGGGCTCCCGGTCTCCCTGGTCCACCGCTGACGGGACTCCCTTTGCGGTTCCCTTCGTGGCGGTATCCCACGGGGTGTACTACAACCAGGATATTTTTGCGGACCTTGGTTTGGCGGTTCCCGAGACCTGGGAAGAGTTTTTGAATGTGTGTAAGACCATTAAAGGCGCCGGCATCATCCCCGTGGCTAACGGCCTGGCCGATGAGTGGGATATCGCAGAAGTGGTTTTCATGAGTCTGGCTCCCAACTACATCGGCGGCATGGAAGGCCGGCTTGAGTATGAAAGCGGCCGGAGGCCCTGGAACGACCAGGCGGTGGTGGCGGCTTTTTCCGCCATGGCGGATCTGAAACCGTACCTGCCCGAAGGATTCCAGGCCATCTCCTACAACGACTCTAACGCCCTCTTTGCCACCGGCCAGGCGGCCATGTTCTTCGACGGATCCTGGTCCATCGGTACCTATGAAGGGGTCGATTTTGACTGGAGTGTTTTTGCCGTACCGCCTCCCCAAGGCAAACCTGGTTACGTCTGTTTTCACGCCGATGCGGGAATGGCCATGAACAGCGCCACCGCCCATCCCGAAGAGGCCAAGCTTTTTCTGAACTGGCTGGGTTCACAGGAAGGGGCCAACATCCTGGCCAATACCCTTCCCACCGGCTTTTTCCCCATGTCTAACAAAGCGGTGGAGATTTCCGATCCCCATGCCAATGCTTTTCTTGCCCTCAATCAGGGACGGGGAACTGATGTGCGTTGGGCTTGGCCCAAACTCTTCGGGGGTGAACCCAGCGGGTATGAGCTTATGATGTACGGTTCCATCAAGGTGATTACCGGAGACAGCACCCCCCAGCAGGCGGCGGACGCCATGGCCGAGGGGTTAGGAAAGTGGTTTAAACCGGGGATGTAGTTTTTCCCCAGGCGGTTCCCCGGGGTTCCCCGGGGAACCTTTCATCCTGCCAGCAACAGAGGAATTTACTGATGAGTTTGTCAAATCGTACTGTCGGGATCGGCCCTGCCAAGGGGGGGATGGTTTTCTTCCGCCGGGAAGTCCTGCCCTGGGTGGGATATCTCCTGCCGGCCCTGTTGATCTACACCGTGTTTATGGCCTATCCCTTGTTATCTTCCGTAAAGATGAGTTTCTATGCCTCTCAAGGGGCGGCGGGGTCCACCTTCGTAGGATTTGATAATTACATCCGGCTTTTTACCCAGGGGGAGCAGGCCACCCGGTACTGGGGCGCCCTGGGGAACACCTTTTATTTTTTCTTCATTCATATGGTGGTTCAGAATATTCTGGGGCTGCTTTTTGCCCTGATGCTTTCTTCGCCGTTTCAGCGGGGAGCGGGGGCCTACCGGACCATCATCTTTATTCCCGCCACCCTGGCGGTTCTGGTGACGGGGTATCTCTGGAAACTGATATTGAATCCTCAGTGGGGAGCGGTTAACATGCTCCTGAACAAAATCGGCCTGGAAAGCTGGGCTCTGGCTTGGCTGGGAGAACCGAAGGTGGCTCTTACGGTGATCAGCCTGGTTTCTTCCTGGCAGTGGGTGGGCATGCCTACCATGATATTTTTAGCGGGGCTGCAGACCATCCCCGAAGAACTCTTTGAAGCGGCCCGGATAGACGGGGCCAGCGGGGGGCAGGTGCTGCGTCATGTCAAGCTTCCCCTGCTTCTTCCCATCATGGGAATAGTCTCGGTCCTAACGTTTGTGAATAATTTCAACGCCTTCGATGTGGTCTTTTCCATGGCCAACGTGAACGGGGCGCCCATGTATTCCACCGACCTGCTGGGGACTCTGTTTTACCGGGTGGGCATCGCCGGGCAGCATCCCGTGGGAATCCCCGACCGGGGTTTAGGGGCGGCCATCGCCACGGTAACTTTCTTCCTGCTCATAGCGGGGGTGAGGGTTATGCAGCGGCTGACTCGGTCGAAGGAGGTTTAAGATGGGACATCCCATGCGGAATAAAGTAAAAGTCATCGGCAGCCACGTATTCTTGGGGCTCTGGTCCCTGGTGGTGCTCTTTCCTCTCTGGACCATGATTATTAATTCTTTCAAACAGCGGCTGGCCATTTACAAGGATCCCTTCGGGCTTCCGGAGGTGTGGAATTTCCAGAGCTACGCCGCGGTTTTGCAGGACGGCAACTTCCTGGCCTACTTCCGCAACAGCCTGGTGGTGACCATGGGGTCGATCCTGATCATCCTGCTTTTCGGCGCCATGGCGGCCTATGCCCTGGCCAACGCCCGGGGTAAATGGGTGGGCTGGGTCTACCTGTTTTTCATCGCCGGGATGATGCTGCCCATCAAGATAGGCAGTATAAAGCTGTTGGGAATCATAAAGGCCCTAGGGTTGCTTAACTCCCTGGGAAGTCTCTTTCCCATCTACAGCGCCATGGGACTCCCCATCGCCATCCTGATCCTCACCGACTTCATCCGGACCATTCCCAAAGAAATCACCGAAGCGGCCATCATCGACGGGGCTTCACGGCTGCGTATCTTTTTTACCATCATCATCAGGCTGATCCGTCCCGCCCTGGGCACGGTGGCCATCTTCAACCTGGTGCCGCTCTGGAACGATCTCTGGTTCCCCCTGATTTTCATCAACCGGGAAGAGAGCAAGACGGTGATCCTGGGGGTGACCCGGCTCTTCGGCCAGTACCAGACCGACTGGTCAAAAATTCTCGCCGCCCTGACTCTATCGGCCATCCCGGTGATTCTCCTGTATCTGGCCATGTCCAAACAATTCATCAAGGGCCTTACCGCCGGGGCCGTTAAAGGTTAGCCCTAGCGGAACCTCTGCATGATCTGCCGTACCGAGGCATCCAGGGGTTCCCCGCCGGTGTCCTTACAAGCCCGTTTTTCCACCGCCCGGAGCCGTTCCTGCAGGGTGGGTTTCTGGTTCTGGTAGAGAACTCCCGTATAGAGGGGGTCCCGGGAATAGGCGTAGGGCAGGGCGGTCATCACATCGGCGGTGGGGAATCCCTCGGGCAGCGGTTTTGTTTTCTCCCTTAAAGCCTCCCAGGAAAGGCTGGGATGGGTCACACAGGGAGAGTGGACGTAGACGATGGAGAAACCGGGGTGCCGGATGGCCCGGGTAATCAGGTCCTGAAGCTG
>CAYYNJ010000312.1:0-3870 GCA_964472775.1 uncultured Spirochaetaceae bacterium | reverse complement strand
TTGATGGCGGGCACCTCCACGGGGGGGCTTATCACCTTGGGCCTTTCGTGCCCCGGAGAGAAGGGGGGCCGGAGGATTCTGCCCCGGTACACCCCGGCGGACCTGACCCGGTTCTACCGGGACCGGGGGGCGGATATTTTCCCTTTCCGCCGGTTTAACGCCCTGAGGGCCATGAGCCAGGCCTTCACCGACAAGTACGACTTCCGGGGCTACGAAGAGGTTCTGAAGGAAAACTTCGGTGAAGCCACCCTGCGGGACGCCCTCTGTCCCCTTTTGGTGACATCCTACGATATTAACCGGGGGCTTCCCCACTTTTTCAAACACCGCCCCGGGGGCCGCTACTGGGAAGATCTGAACTTTCGTATGGCCGACGTGGCCCGGGCCACCAGCGCCGCCCCCACCTTTTTCGAACCCGCGGTGGTGGAATCCCTGGGGCCCGAGGTGCGCCGGTTCTACCTGGTGGACGGCAGCATGGTGGCTAACAATCCCGCCATGACCGCCTTCACCGAAGCCCGGAAGCTCTATCCCGGAGCCCTCCGTTACGTCATCCTCTCTTTGGGGACGGGCATCCTGCCCCGGCGCTTTTCTTATCTGGATGTGCGGCGTTGGGGTTATTTAGATTGGGTCAGCCCCTCCAAAGATGTGCCCCTTCTGTCGGAGTACTCCCAGGGCCAGAGCGCTGCGGTGGAACACATGCTGAACCGGATGCCCCGGGTCTCCTTCCACCGGCTCAACGTTCCCCTTCACCAAAGCATCGATATGGACGACGCCCGGCCCGAGAGCCTGGAAATTCTGACCCGGGCGGTGGAAGAGTACCTCCGGGTTTCGGAACCCCTGCTGGAGGCGGCGGTGCGGGATCTTTGGTAATTTAAGAGAATTAGGGAAGCAGGTCTTCCAGGCTCGCCTTCAGTTCATCCAGGGGAACCTGAAACTGTTCATTCACCCGGGCCATGTTGTCCGATAGAATCTGGGCAAATTCGGGATAACTCTCGGGATCCACCGCCACCTCCCTGCCGGTTTTGGCGCTCATCTCCCGGGCCTTGGCCTTCAGGGTGGGCATGATCTGGGCTTTAATGGCTTCCCGGAGCTGGTTCCGGCTGTTGTCGTACTGCTGAAAGAACTGGCCCAACTGGTCGAAAATCCCTTGGATCTTCTTTTTCTCTCCCGTCAGGATGATGAATCCCTCCTGGAGAAGGCCCAGCAGCTCCGGCTGAGGGAGCCCCGCCGGCAGGACCAGGTTGGCCTTGAGCACCGCAAAGGCTCCTTTTACTATATAAGCCTTTTCCTCGGGAGATATCCGGGAAAGCTCTTCTTTCAGCCGATCCGGGTCGCGGTGGTCGTTGAGGAAGGCCGACATCAGCCGTCTTCCCTGTTCGGTGATTTCCCGGGCCTTGAGTCCTTCTTTATCGCTTTTCACATCCTGAGTCCGGGCCAGGGCCAGCTCCAGAGCGGATTTTATTTCTGCCATTCTACTACCTCACTCGAGGGAATTTCAAAAATCACCGATTTTTGAAATTCCAAACTTAATGTACGTGATGAAAAATTGTCAAGCCATTACAGTGTAAGGAAATACAAGTTTCTTGACAATTTTTCTTCGGAGCCAATTTCAAAAATAACCGATTTTTGAAATTGGCTCACTCCCCTATAATTTTGATAAGAACCCGTTTCCGCCTCTTACCGTCAAACTCTCCGTAGAACACCGCTTCCCAGGGGCCCAGGTCGAGCCTGCCTTGGGTCACCGCTATCACCACCTCCCGGCCCATGATCTGCCGTTTCAGGTGGGCGTCGCCGTTGTCTTCCCCCACGTTGTGGCGGTAACCGCTGCGGCTGTAGGGGGCCAGTTTTTCCAGCCATTCCAGGTAGTCCTGGTGGAGTCCCGATTCGTTGTCGTTGATAAAAACGCTGGCGGTGATGTGCATGGCGTTCACCAGGCAGAGCCCTTCTTTGATGCCGCTCTCCTGCAGGGCCTCTTCCACCTGCTCGGTGATATGCACCAGTTCGTATCGTTTCGCCGTGTTAAACCATAATTCTTTTCGAAAACTTTTCATGAAGTAATTATACTACCAAACCGGTCCTTTCGTTAACAGATAGCGGCGGCTATCTTTTTATCAGCGGGATGCCAGGAACAGCTTGTCTGCCTGCCTGTCGTGGGGCTCCCGGGGAACCGCCGGCACCAGTTGACAGCCGAAGGGGGTGGCCGCGGCGAACAAGTACTCTCCCCACCTCTCCAGATAGGTGTCGTAGTAACCCGCCCCCCGTCCCATCCGGAATCCCATCCCGTCAAAGGCCAGCCCCGGTAAAAGCATGAAATTGGCGGTGCGGGGCGGGGCAGGGGTGAAGAGGGGGTAGGTCTCCAGGGGTTCATCCATGCCGAACCGGTGACGCTCTAGTTTCTGGTCCGGACCGGTGATCACCCGGAACTCCATCTGCCGTTTTTCCGGAAGGACCCGGGGAAGGGCCACGGTTTTTCCTTGGGCCCACGCCGCCGCCATGAGGGGACGGGTGTCAAACTCTTCCGGCATGGGCAAGTATGAAAGAACGGCGGTAGCCATGGCCCATTCAGGGCTTGCCAGGATGAGGTCGTAGAGAGCCCTTTCTTCTCCAAGCTTCTGTTCCGGGGCCAAGCCGCGCAGTTTATCTTCCATGACCCGGCGCAGGGCCGTCTTTTCCTGGTTTATCATGATGTTTCCTCCGCTTTAAGGGATATCTCGATGGTCACGGTGGTGCCCTTTCCGGGCTCCGAATCGATGTGAAGGCGGTGGGCGTTTTTTTGGATGTTGGGAAGCCCCAAACCGGCGCCGAAGCCCATCTCCCGGGCCTGTTCCGAGGCGGTGGAAAACCCTTCCTTCATGGCCGCTTCAATATCGGGGATCCCGGGGCCCCGGTCCTGCAGGATCAAAATAATCCGGTCTGAGAATATTTCCGCCCGTCCGGTGCCGCCGCCGCCGTGAATGATGGTGTTGATCTCCGCCTCGTAGAGGGAGACCGTGGCCCTCCGGATGATATCCGCCGGTAAGCCCTGCTGTGTGAGGAGCTTTTTCAGATCCGACGAGGCGGCCCCGTAGGTTTCGGGGGAATCGGCGTCGATGAAGTAGGTTCTGACGGTTTCCGGGAGGGTATTCATGAAAACCCACTATACCACGCAGGGGGAGGGGGAAACAATCGGGAGGCCCCAATTTGCCCTTTCCATCGGGATGAATTATTATAGGAACAAGGCAAGGAGGCGGTTATGGCAGAACAGACTTTGTTAGACACCCTGGCAGAGGGCATCAAGGGAGAGATGGACGGCATCACCGTCTATCAGGAAGCGGCTGACCGAAGTGAAGGTGAAGTGAGGGAGTTCTTTTTGGAACGGGCGGCGGAAGAGAAGATGCACTACAACTGGCTCTTGGATTATTACCAGCAGGTTTCGCTGGGCAAGAGCCCCCTGGGGAGCCCCCTTTCCCGGGGAAAGGCCCCCGAAAAAGTGACCTTCCTATTCACCAAAGATTTTTTGAAGCAGATCGGCGAAACCCAGTACCTCACCACCGCCGTCGCCACGGCCTTGAACCTGGAGTACAATGCGGTGGTTCACTACCGGGAGAAGGCCAAAACCATGGATGATCCCACCATCCGGGAACTCTATGAAGAGCTTTCGGTGTGGGAAGGCGAACACTACGACACCTTGGTGAAGATTCAGGAAGAATCCCGGCAGTACTGGTTCGACAGCCAGCGGTTCGAGCCGTTTTAATAGATCCAGTTAGAATTAAATGAAGAAATTTAAATAAACCAGAATTTTGAAAATTCGAAAAATTAATTAATAATCAATGGATAGAAATAAAATTTGACATATAATAATTTGAAATGATCTTGATTACAATTTTATAAGAA
>CAYYNJ010000311.1:1541-3885 GCA_964472775.1 uncultured Spirochaetaceae bacterium | reverse complement strand
GATAAACCCAGAGAAAGACGCCTCCCCGGGGTTGGGTAAAATCGGTGTTTCCGCCTGGATCGACCCGGTGGTGGATCAGGTTGTACCGGGAAGCGCCGCGGATATCGGCGGTATTAAAACGGGGGACCTCCTCGTCTCGGCCAATGAAAGACCCCTTCACCATCAGCTGGACCTCATGGCGGTGATGCAGGAACAGCCGGATAAACTGATGGTGACGCTGCGGCGGCAGGGCGAGCCCCTGAGCCTTACGGTTATCCCCCACTACAACGATCAGGGCGCCGATCCTCTGGGGATAGGATTTGCTGGACTCACCTTATCGAGCCCCCGGATCAATCCCTTGCAGGCCCTGGCAAGGGGTGCGGCTGAGAGCGTCTCTACCCTGATTCTGTCGGTTAAGAGCCTTCTTTACCTGCCCTTCAGCGACATGGCCGTGGGAGACGCGGTCTCCGGCCCCATCCGCATCACCTACTACGTGGGCGAAGTGGCCAGCCAGGGTTTTTCCCTGGGTTTCCGGCAAGGAATCACCTCTTACCTGCGGTTCCTCGGATTCATCAGCATCGCCCTCTTTTTTATGAATTTGCTCCCCATTCCCCTGCTGGACGGCGGGATGGTGGCGGCCAACCTTTTTGAAATGGTCACCCGAAAACCCCTGAAACCGGTTCTTTTCTACCGTTTTCAAATGGTTGGTTTTTTCTTGCTGCTCATGTTAATATTGTTTACCACTTACAACGACATCCTCTTCCTGTTTCAGAGATAAGGAAGGGTTTTACCGAGGAGAAATATGAATATTACCTGTTTCTGCGACCACGAAGTGACTGCCGATTTTCCCGAAACCATCAATTTGGATGAAGACCGGCGGTTCATGGATGATATTCTACAGGGAGATTTTCAAACCCTCCGCTGTCCCCAATGCGGCACCCTGCTGAAACCGGAGATCACCACGGTCTTTTCCATCCCCTCCCGGGACCTAACCCTCCTCTACCTGCCGGAACAGCAGAGAGACCCCTTCCTGCGCGGTGAGGTGGAATGCTCAGCCGCTAGGGTGGTCATCGGATTTCCGGAGCTGATGGAATTTATGAAACTCCACCGGGATGATCTGGATGCCAGAGCTGTGGAAACCATCAAGTTTTTCCTGCTTCAAAAATGTGAAAACCAGGAAGTCCGCATTCTCTACGACCACGGTACCTCCGACAAGCTCACTTTTCATATCACGGGAATCCGCAGCGATGAGATTGCCGTATCGTCTTTGCCCCGGGACCTCTATGAAAAAACCATGGCGACCCTGGATGAGCGGACGAAAACCGAAGAATTCGGCTTTATCTTCCAGCCCCCCTACATCTCCATCAACAAAGTATTTACCGAGAAAGAGGATTAACCATGAGATTTTCCGGCAAAAACTGGCTTCCCGCACTGGCTTTACTGTTTCTTGTTTCTTTTTCATCTCCCCTCTACGGCGATGAGCCCAGGTTTATCCTAAACTCCGGGCCCGGAGGATCGGCGGTTTTCATGCTCACCGATTCTCAGAGCCGATGGGTTTTTACCGGCGGTGAGGAAGGCAATCTCGAAGTCTGGGACCGGGACACCGGTGAAAAACTGTATCATCAGAGACTTTCACGGTTTCCCTTGAGAATGGCCGCCCTCCATCCCACCGAACCTGAAATAGCGGTGGTCACATCAGACAGTCTGAACAGCTTTATCCTCACGGTCTGGGACTGGAAGGAGGGAACCCAAAAGGGCAGCTATAAGCTGTCGGAACTTCCCCTTTTCATGAAATATTCCCCCACCGGTAGTTTTCTTGTTTACGGGGTCACCAAGTATCAGAGCCTCACCTTCCTCGATACCTCCAACGGGGCGGTGCTTCCCTATCTCACCGAAGGGTTCGGCATCGTTTCCGAAGCTTTCATCAGCGGCAGCGAAAAGACCATCCTCACCTACAGTCCCTCCGGAACCATCCAGTACTGGGATGTCCAGGAAGGGACCATGAAACAGAGAATTTCCACCCTGGCCAACCTGACCCGGATCCAGTTCACCCCCAACGGCCGGTATATGGTGGCGGCTAATAACCAGGATCTCCTGTTGGTAGATCTGGTCTCCGGATCTCCCCGGCAGCAAATCCGCCTACCGTCTATCCAGCAGATGAACCTTTCCGCTTCGGGAGACCTTCTTTCGGTTTACCATGAACATAACAGCGGTTACCGTCTCTCCCTCTACCAAATCGACGGATCATCCCTGAGTTTATCGCAAAACTATACTAACCTGGGTCTCCGGAGGATCAGCAGCCTCCTCACCTTGCCGGAGTCTCTTCTTTTTGCCCTCCCCACAGGGGACCTTCAGGCCTTTTCTC
>CAYYNJ010000311.1:0-1531 GCA_964472775.1 uncultured Spirochaetaceae bacterium | reverse complement strand
GCGCAATCTTTGTCATTGGGACGCCTAAAGCTCTAAGCCTCTTCGCCTCTTCAAGTTTGCGGAGGGTCACCGATCTGGGGGCCAATTCAAGCCATATGCTCATCGGCACCCAAAACGAGCTTTACTCTCTGGAAAACCGGTATCTGCGGGCGGATAACAGGCTTGATTCCCGGACCTTCACCTTGGGAGATCGGCGGATACCCTTCGGCGGCAGCCCGGGGGTGGTAGATTTTGACGGGGAATCGTTTCTCATCTTTAACAGGGAAGGATCGGAAGGAGCATTGGCCCTGGTATCGCCGGAGGGTGATTTCCTTCTTGAGTACACCGGCTACCCCTACGCCTTCAACTCCCTGACCATCCGGGGCAATCAAGCGGCCGCCCTGGACCGGAAAGGCGATATTCATCTTATTGACCTGACCACCGGAGAAATTCGGTTCTCTTTTTCATCCTTCGGCATTCAATCCCTGGCTTTTACCGGCGAATCCACCCTGGTGGCCGGCCGGGGTCAGAGTTCCACCATATCCACCCCCCTGCTTCAACTCAACACCTTGACGGGAGAAACGGTGGACCTTTACGATTCCAACCTGTTGACCTTCCAGCTCATCTACGACCCCTTGACCAAGAAATTATTTTCCCTGGGCATCGAAGAGAGGCGAAGGCAGCTTAGAACAGTATTAAAAGTTCATGACGGAGAAAGATGGGAAAAAATAGAAACCCTCTCTACGGTGATCGGTGAAAACCTGGAAGCCCATATGCTGGTGGAAAAGGAAGGATCCCGTATCTTTACCTCCCTGGGGAGCCGGGGTATTAATATGCTCTACTGGGGAGGTTTTACCCCCTTTGAAGCGGGACTCGGCCTTCCGGGAAAAATAATTACTCTGGATGATTATCTGGTAGCCCTCAATAAAGACGGCTCTCTGGGATTCTGGAATATCCGGTCCGGTACCCTGGCGTACACCCTCTACCTCTTCACCGACGATCACTGGGTGGCGCTGCTGCCGAGCGGGCGGTTCCAGTCTTCTCCGGGAGGCGAGAAGTACCTGTCTGTGTTCGACGGGTCCAGCACCCGGCGGCTAAGCACGGAGAGTTTCAGACTCTAATGATTTTCGGGCCGGACACTATTTTCCGTGGGAAGGATTCTCGGAGATCTTTTTGATGGATCGGGCCACCGCCAGCCTGGCTTCATCCTCTTCGGGAGATCCTTCCAGGGCGGAAGCATAGAGGTTCCCCATCAGGGAGGCCCGGTACATGGGCTTGAGGGCGTTGAGAGCCAAGGCCGCCATATCCATGACACAATCCTCACAGCGGCAGATACCCGCATTTTCCGGAGATGCTAACTGCTGTTCCAGCTGATCAAAGACAAGGCGTTCTGATTCATTGACAAGAAACTCAAAGTTGTATTCGTCCCGAATTCCCATATTTACTCCTATAAAAACCCGGCGTTAGCCGCGAGCCATGGAAGGCGAGAATAAGGAGAAGATGAGCAACGCTTATCTTCTCCAGAATGATAAAATACAAGGAAGTATTTTAT
>CAYYNJ010000310.1:0-4015 GCA_964472775.1 uncultured Spirochaetaceae bacterium | reverse complement strand
CCAAAGGCTCCCGTGGCTGATATTGGGGTTGGTGGTGTTTTTTGCCGCCGCCATGCTGAAAGAATTGGGTTTGACCCCGGGAGGAGATATCATCCTTCAGAGTGTCATTGAAGAAGAGGCCGGCGGAGCGGGCACCCTGGCATGTGTGGACCGGGGGTACCGGGCCGACGGAGCCCTGATTCCAGAGCCCACGGATGAGAAGATTTACCCCGCCTCCATGGGGTCCCTCTGGTTCCGCATCACCGTCCCCGGCCTGGCGGCCCATGGGTCCACCGCCTATCTGGGGGTCAACGCCGTGGAAAAAGCCCAGATTGTGGTAACCGCCCTGAAAGAGCTGGAAACCGAGAGGAATACCCCGCCCCTGAACCCCCTCTACGGTCACATGCCCATTCCCTACTGCATCAACATCGGGCGGCTCACCGGCGGCAATTGGCCTTCCAGTGTCCCCGACGAGGCGATCATGGAGGGCCGCATGGGATTTGGGCCCGGAGAGACCGTGGAAGAAGCCCGGGGACAACTGGCTGCCTGCCTCAAGAAGGCGGCGGACCGGGATCCCTGGCTGAAGGAACATCCTCCCCAACTGGAATGGTTCGGTTCCTGCTGGCACAGCGGCGGGATCGATCAGGATCATCCTTTGGTGGAAACCCTGAAGGGCGTTTACCGGATGCGGTACGGTAAAGAGCCCGTGGTAGAGGGGGCCCCCTGGGCCACCGATGCGGCGGCGCTGATCCGGTTCGGCCATACCCCCGCCCTGGTTTACGGTCCCGGAGAGGGTCCTCTGGCCCATCAGACCGATGAATCCATAGGCCTGGACCGGATGCTGCAGGTGAGCCTGACCACCGCCGATTTTATCGTGGAGTGGTGCGGAGTGGATTGATATGTCCCGGGAATTTGATTGAACGGCGCCGGAGGAGAAATCCCCCGGCGTTTTTTTTAGGCCGGCGGCAGCGGGGGGAGAAGGACGTGGAAGGCGGAGCCTTTTCCCGGGGCGGACTCGGCGTAGATGGTTCCGCCGTGGTTTTTTACCGCCCCGTAGGCGGCGGAGAGTCCCATCCCCGTACCCTGCCCCACTTCTTTGGTGGTGAAGAAGGGTTCAAAAATCTGGTTTTTCACCGTTTCATCCATGCCGCAGCCGTCGTCTCTGATGGTGAGACAGTAGTATTCTCCCGGGCGGAGATCGAGGGTTTCATTTTTATAATCATCTTTCACAGAGAGGGCCACTGTCTCGAAGGTTATGGTTCCCTGCCCCTCCAGGGCGTCCCGGGCATTGAGGGCTATATTCAGGAGGGCGTTCTGGATTTGCCCCCGGTCTCCTTTGATCAAAGGTGTCTCCAGGGTCCTCTGCTGTTTTATTTCGATGCGTTTGTCTATGGTATGGCTTAGTATGTCCACCACTTCGTCGAGAATTTCGTTTAGGTTCAGGGTTTCCACAATGTACCGGCCCTTCCGGGCGAAAGAAAGGAGCTGCTTGGTCAATCTGGCGCCGTTCTGGGCACCCTGGCGGATGTTTTGGATGTACTTACGCAGGGACTCTTCTTCCACGCTTCCCAGTAAAAGCTCGGCGTATCCTAGGATTCCCGAAAGCTGATTGTTGAAGTCGTGGGCGATGCCCCCCGCCAGCTGCCCGATGGACTCCATTTTTTCCATCTGGTGAAGCTCTTCTTCCACCCTTTTCTGTTCGGTTCTGTCATCACTCAAGGCCACGATCTGCCCCGAAGGAAGCCGGAAAACCCGGGTTTCAATCCATTTGGTTAACCCGCCGTCCCGCCGTCCGGTGAGGGGAATGATTTGCGATTCTCCCGTGGTGAAGGCCTTTTGGAATGTCTTGAGAAGCTGTTTGTATTCTTCCTCCGGGAAGGCTTCCCCGAGCCGCTTCCCCAGGGCTTCTTTTTTGTTCATGCCCAAAAGAGCCTCTTCCGCCGGGTTAAGGTCGGAAATTTCGAAGTCCTGTCCTTGGTCCAGGGCTTGGTAAACCGCCACACCGCTGTTCATGTTTTCGAAAAGATTCCGTAAATGGGCTTCCTGGTGGCTCAGCCGTTCGGTCACGGCATGCAGCTCGGCGGTCCTCTCATTCACCAGAAGCTTCAAAGACCGGGACCAGAGGAACCAGGCGGTAAAGAAAATCAGCAGCGGAACCAGGGCGAACAGCAGTAGACGGCGAAGGTCCTTCCAGGTGAATCCCTCCCGGGATTCATAAACCCAGAGCCACTGCGACGCAATTTCATGGTAACGGCCGGTGGCCTTTATGGCCGCCAGGCCCTGGGTAAAGAGTTGGGTGAGACGATAGCCCTGTTCCAGGGCGCCGTAATTGTATTCTCCCGAAAGGTAAGAGCGGGACCCCAACTTCAGACCCTTGAGGTTGTTTTTTTCTATCCAGTAGTAGGCGGGGATGAGGGCAACCAGGGCGGCATCTCCTTCACCCCCGGAGAGCCTTGTGAGCGCCTCTTCCTGACTGACGGTGAGGATCGGTTTGGCATCGGGATGCTCCCGGGCCAGTAGTTCCTGGGTTATATCCCCCTCCATGACCAGCACGGTGAGGTCCGCCAAGGAGGAGGCATCCCCCGGGGAGGCCCCATCATTCCGGGTCACCAGGACATGGTCCACCACCGAATGGGGCTGGGAAAAGGAAAGAACCGCATCCCGATCGGGGGAATAGTACAGCCCTTGGATCATGTCGATCTGGCCGCCGAGAAGTTCCTGGTAGATGGTATGCCAGGGCCCCAGCCGAATCTCCACTTCCAAGCCCAGCTCTTCGGCGATGGCCCGGGTCAGATCCACGTTGAACCCCGCCGGGCGGCCCGCTTGATCCAGGAATTCGTAGGGGGGATAGTTGTCATCACCCCCGATGATCAGGGGGCCCTGGCTTGTCAGGGGGGAGGGGGTGAACCATTTCGCCTGGAGCCGGTCAAAGGTCCCGTTGGCCATGGTGATAGCTAAACCTTCATTCAGGATCCCCAGCAGTTCCCGGTCACCTTCGGTGACGGCGAAACAGAAGGACTGTTTAAAGTCATTCAGGAGGGCCGGCCCCACCTGTAGTGTCTCCAGACCTATTTGAGCGGTGAGCTCGTGGGCCAACAACTGCTGCATCACCACCGCATCTATCTTTCCCTCCGCCAGAAGAAAGAGGGCTTCTTCAAAGGTCTTGGTGGCCACCACCTCAACCTTGATGGGATTACGCCGTACGTACTCTTCGGCATTGTCTCCCCGCATGACCCCGACCCTCTTCCCCGCCAGATCGGCATAATCTTTCGGAGGCGGTGTGTCCTCTCTGACCACCATGGTTCCGTACCGGGTCAGATAGGGGAAGGTAAAATCAAAGAAATCTTCCCTCTCCGGGGTCCGTCCCACCAGGGGCAGGGCCTGGACGGCCCCCTCCACCAAGGCGGTTTTTATGTTCTCCCAGCTGCCGGTGACAAAGGTGGTTTCCCGGCCCATCACATCCAGGGCCGCCTTGATAAGCTCCACCGAAAAGCCCATGGGCTGGCCCCTTTCGTCCACCAGGCAGTAGGGGGGATAGTCGTCCTCGGAGCCAACGATGACGGGAGGGAAGAGGGTATCGGCGGCCATCACAGGCCCGGGGGCGTGAAGAACTAGGGCGGCGGTGACGGCCGCCAGCGCCATCAGGCGGCGCCATTCCCGGAGAAACGGCTGCCTGTTCCGCTTTAAGTAAATCGTGTCGTTCAGATTAGGTTCTCCCGTGTCCGTACTTTACCTGAAGCATAATTGATCGGGGGAGGGGATGCAAATTGGGAAGGCCGGTCCGCTTTAGAGGCTGTAGGAAACTCCCACTTGGGCCTTGACCAGCCCCATCACCGCCAGAATACCCGCGGCGAAAATGCTCCCGATGGCCTCTTCCGCATCTTCCGGGTCATCCATGGTAAAGGCCGAAAAGTACCCCCCCAGGCCAATCTTCACGTTTATCCGTCCGGGGCCCGCCTTGAGGGTGGGGATCCGCAGGAAGATGTCGGCGTAGGGCATGATGTCGACGGTATTGACCGGGAACTTTCCCTCCTCC
>CAYYNJ010000309.1:0-4023 GCA_964472775.1 uncultured Spirochaetaceae bacterium | reverse complement strand
CCTATAAATCAGGAGCCCCCAATGAAAGTAAGTGTATGTATCATGGTTTTCGTTTTCCTCTCTCCGGTTCTCCTTTATCCCTACGAACCTAGCCTGCAACTCTCCACGGGACTCTCCGGCGGCCTGGGACGCCTGGAAGGAGGCCCCTGGGACACGTCGGCGGCCTGGGACGGCGGGGGTCTCTTTTTCTGGAGGAACCGGCTGGGAGAAAAATCGTTTTTCACCCTTGCCTACCAGCTTTCCGGCTCTCTGGACTTGGAAACTAAAGCCGCCGACGACAGTCAATATCTCATGGTCCAGGGCCGTTTTCCTCTGGCGGGAGGATCGCTCCTGCTCTCCCAGGAAACCCAAGCCTCGCTGATAGCCGAGGGCGACTTCAATACCAGAGATTTTTATCCGTCCTGGGAGGCCCGGTATGATTTCGGCGGCCCCGCCAAAGCACCGGTCCCTTTTGCGGTCTACCGGGGAAGGTTCGACCTGCCCCAGGATGACCAGGAACGGTTTCTGGAGAACAGCGGCTCGGCGGGCATCGTCTGGAACCCTTCATTTCGCCAAAGCCATGAGGTTCAGGCTGGTTACGGTTTCAGCCGCTACCTAACCAATCAGACCAGTCTGCCCGACGGTTCTGACTCAGGGACTCCCCGAACCGATCACCTGCTGACATTGAAGGCGGCGACCTCGGGGCTTATCGGGTTTTACGGAGAGTACGAAGGAACCCTGGAAGGCAGCCTCCGTTTATCCAACGAGAACAGGGTGGTAAACGGGGTACCCGAGGAGGGCAGCGAAGACCGCCTCTCCCTGGGTGCTTCGGGATCCCTTCGGTGGGCCCCCCGCCAGAGTTTCAACACCTCTTTGGGCATCAACATGCAGGAAGATTTATACCTGAGCCGCCGGGCCTTGACGGACCTGGGCGGCCTTTCTGAAGAAAACCTATCCCTCTTCCTGGCGGAGGCAATCCTGGAAACCCAGTGGAAGGTGAACGACCGTTGGAATTTATTCGGGGAATTAAGAGGGAGCAAATCTTTCAGCAATGAAGCCGTCTACACGGGGGAAAATCTTTCCCTCTCCTTCTGGGTAGAGCTATCCCTGGATTTTCCCTTTTCTTCTGGCTCCTGAATAAAAAAGCCGCTTCCGGGCGGACCGAAGCGGCTTTTTTAGAAGGTTTCTGAATTTTTTCGGTTATCCCAGGGATAAAAACCCGAAGTTCCGGCTATTCACGCTTACCCAGGTGGGCATCCAGCTGGAACATCCCCGGTGCGGAATCCTTAATCTTGTCAAACATATCCACCACCGACTGAGCCACTTCTTCCTCTTCCACCTGTTCGGTGACAAACCACTGAAGAAATACCTCGGTGGCAATATCATTCAGCTCCCGGGATAGTTTCACCAAATGATGAATTCTTCCTGTGATGTGCTGCTCGTGGGCAAAGGCATCCTCGAAGATCTTCTTGGGAGAATCCCAGGTAGCCTGGGGGGCGGGGAGGGTTTGAAACACCACCTTCTGCATCCGGTCCTTGATATAACCTTGGATCTTCATGGCGTGGCCAAATTCTTCCTGAGCCTGCTTGCGCATCCAGTGCGCCATGCCGCCCCAGCCCTTTTCATCCAGGTCGGCACCCATGGCCATATAGATATACATGGAGTTCAGTTCTTCCTGTATTTGGAGGTTAAGCTCGTCTACCATCTTTTTATTCATAATCTACTCCTTATTAAGAATCATTACTAAGATACTAATAGAATCAGAGGGAGAAGTCAATGAAATCCCCTGGGAAGAACCGCTTTTCTAACAGGACCGATTTGATTACACTGAACCTATGACATTTAAAGACTTAAACGAATCCCTTCAAGGTCGGATTATTGCCAGGAATGAGTATTTCGATACCCGCGAAATCGAGCACATCGTGGCGGGAGACTTGATGAGCGAGGTGCTGGTGGCGGAGGAGGAGAATCTCATCCTCATTACCTCCCTCTCGTCGGATCAGGTGGTCAGGACCGCCCATGTGGTGGATGCCCTGGGCATCATCCTGGTAAACAACAAAACGCCCCAGGAAAGCACGGTTAACCTGGCCCGGGAGTTCGGGCTGAACATCATCGCCGTGGACCTTCCCATGTTTGAATGCTGCGGTGCGGTCCGGGACCTGCAGACCCCGTCATGAGTCTTCTGTCCCTGGACCCCCGCCAGTCACCCCTGGTCTTGATTGAACTGATTCAGCGCCTCAAGATCAAGGATGTGATGAGCCGGGAGGTGATCACCGCCCAGAGAAATACCAGCCTTCACGAAATTAAAGAGCTCATGAGAACCCGGCGGATTTCCGGTCTGCCCATTCTGGAGGGCCGGCGGCTCTTCGGACTGGTCACCGTGGAGGACGTGATGGAGGGCCTGGAACGGGGTGTGATGGATGATCCGGCGGAGAAACACATGAGCCGGAACTTGACGGTCCTGGAAGAGGATATGCCCCTGAGCTTTGCGGTGGAGGCCTTTGAAAAATATTCATTCAACCGGTTCCCCGTCCTAAATGAAGAAAAACTCCTGGCGGGGATCATCACAAGCCGGGATATCACCATGTGCCTTCTCCGGGAGATCAATGAAGAGGTGCGGCGCATGGAAGACGGCATGGAATTGATGCCCGTGAAAGAACCTTCCAGTATCTCCCGGCGGTTTGCGGTGCTGCAGCACGACTTTAAAAACGGCGGCAAGGCTTCCACCATGATCAAGAAGCTGCTGAAGGAGCAGGGGATTATGGGCCCCCTTATCCGACGGGCCGCCGTGGCGGCCTACGAGATGGAGATTAACCTGGTGGCCCATTCCCTGGGGGGTGAACTCCTCCTGCTTTTGAACAATCAAAAAATTGAACTCATCGCCCGGGACCGGGGCCCGGGAATTCCCGATATCGATGCGGCCATGAAGGAAGGTTTTTCCACCGCCACCGAGTGGATCCGCTCCCTCGGCTTCGGCGCCGGTATGGGACTGCCCAACATCAAGAGGGTCTCCGACGAATTCGCCCTCACATCGTCCCCTCGGGGGACGGAGATCCATGCTAAAATCCACCTTAAAGAGGAAAAGGACAGTGAAAGTAAGTAATTTGGAAACAGATCTGGGGTTTACCTGCCTCCAGAACAAATACGAAGACGGGGAAATCACCGGAGGATACACCTCGGACCTGCTCAGCGATGTCATGGCCAACGCCCCCGACGGCGGGATCCTCATCACCATCCAGGCCCACCGGAACACCATCGCCGTGGCCAGCCTGGCGGGGCTCAAGGCGGTGGTCCTTTGCAACCGCCGCGAACCCGATGAAGAGATGCTCTCCGCCGCCCGGGACGAAGGGGTGGCGGTTTTCCAAACCGGCCAGAACCAGTTCCAGGCTTCCTGTTTGGTGGGGGCGGCCCTCTAAAAGAGGGAAAATTCTTTGTGATTGTCACGGCGGACCTGCACATTCACAGCTGCCTCAGCCCCTGCGGAGACCTTTCCATGAGTCCCGGCATGATCGCCCGGACCGCCCGGGAGCGGGGATTAAAAATGGCCGCCCTGACCGACCACAACAGTGCCCTGAACACCCCCGCCTTCGCCGCCGCCTGTGCCGCCGAGGGCATCACCGGCCTCTACGGCCTGGAGGCCAACACCCGGGAAGAGGCCCATGTGCTCTGTCTCTTTGAGACCCCCGAGGCGGCCCTGGCCCTGGGGGAATTTCTCTATCCCCTGCTGCCCCCCATCCCCAACGATCCTCTCAAGATGGGGGACCAGGTATACGTGGATGAAGAGGAAAACATCCTGGGAGAGGTGGAGAAGTGGCTTTTGGGAGGGGCCGATATCGGCCTGGAAGAGCTGCTGGCGGAGGTTCACTCCCGGGGGGGGCTTTTCATTCCCGCCCACATCGACCGCCCCGCCTACAGCATCCCCAGCCAGCTGGGGTTTCTCCCCCCTCTGGCCTACGACGCCCTGGAATCGGTGACCCTTCCCACTCCCGTTCCCCTCTACCCCGGGGCGCCCCGGATTATCCGGAATTCCGATGCCCACTATCC
>CAYYNJ010000308.1:2366-4025 GCA_964472775.1 uncultured Spirochaetaceae bacterium | reverse complement strand
GAAGACCTTAGGCTCCCGGCTGGAAGAGCTATATAGACAGTTCGGATACTGGAAGAATGACCTGATGGAATTCGCCTTCGAAGGGCCCCGGGGCATGGAACAGATGTCGGGAATCCTGGGGTATTTCCGCACCAATTTCTTTGAGGAATTCGGCGGAAAAGACATCATGGAGATCGTCGACTACAGCAAAAGGACCCGAAGGATCCTGAAGACCGAGGTCTGCTGCAGCATGGTCAGCGGCACAAGGCCCACCAATCTGCCGGCTTCCGATGTGATGGAATACGTGCTGGAGGGGCAGAACAGCTTCCAGCTCCGGCCATCGGGAACGGAACCCAAAATCAAGATTCATCTCAGTGCCCGGGCAGAATCCGAAGCGGATGCGGAAGCCTTTTTAACCAGGCTGAAGGAACAGCTGACCGGGATTATCAGAGAAGCTGCCAAAGGAGAATAAGAGTATGTCAAATGCACTGATCGGTATGGATAAAAGCGGATCCTTCCGGGTCTATCTGACCATTTCTACGGCCATGGTAGAGGAAGCCCGCCAGATTCACGACCCTACCCCCCTGGCCATTGCCGGTCTGGGCCGGGTCCTGACGGGGGCCGGGCTGATGGGCCTGCAGCTGAAAGGGGAACGGGAAAAGCTGACCCTTCACTTTAAGGGGGATGGGCCTGCCCGCCAGATTTTGGCTACGGCCTGGGGAAAGGTGTGTTGACCTACATTGACGACATAGTAATTTTTACAAATGACCTTCGCGAACATTTAGAGTTGCTTAACACGGTGCAGAATTCCTCCGTAGCCCTGGGAGTCAAAGTGGGCCGGGACGGACGTATCCTGGCTTCCGGCGGGATGATCATCCAGATGATGCCGGACTTTAAGGAAGAAGCGGTGGAAGCTTTGGAAAAAATGCTGGGAGACATGAAACCCCTGACCACCCTGATCGAAGAAGCGATGCTGGCGGGCCCCGGCAAGACGGAAGAGGGACTCCTGGAGGACCTGCTTCATAAAATATTCAGCAGCATGCCGGAAGAACCTCGGGTGGATATTTTGGGCTGGCGGGACCTCCGATGGAACTGCGATTGCTCCTCTGAGCGACTGGAGCAGGTCCTGATGACCATCGGCCGGGAGGATCTCCGGGAAATCCTGGAAGAGGACGGAGAGGCGGAGCTGGTCTGCCAGTTCTGTACCAAGAAATATCATTTTGACAGAGAAAAGCTGACAGAAATCCTGGAGGAACTGGAATGAGGAGATTAGGCATTCTGTTCGGCGGCAAGTCCGGCGAGCATGAGATATCGCTGCTGTCTGCAGCATCGGTCATCCGGGCTATGGAAGAGAGCCAATACCGGCTGGTACCCATTGGCATCACCAAAAGCGGAGAGTGGCTTCTCTATGAAGGACCTCCGGGGCTGATTGAAAACGGAAAGTGGGAAGCCCTGGGGCAGCGGTTTGAGATCGGCAGCCTTCGGCAGTACATGGATATCGCTTTGCCAATCCTCCACGGTCCTTACGGAGAAGACGGAACCATCCAGGGTCTTTTTGAGATGCTGGACATTCCCTATTGCGGCTGCGGCGTGCTGGCTTCTGCCCTGGCCATGGATAAGATTGCATCCAAGCAGGTTTTTCAGCAGGCAGGACTGCCGGTCTGCGCCTACACCTGGCTG
>CAYYNJ010000308.1:0-2356 GCA_964472775.1 uncultured Spirochaetaceae bacterium | reverse complement strand
TCGATCTGGCGGAAGGGCTGGAAGAGGAAATCCAGAGAATCGAAGGGCTGATGCCCTATCCCCTGTTCATCAAGCCTTCCAACATGGGTTCCAGCGTGGGAATCAGCAAGGCGAAGAACCGGGAAGGGCTGGTGGAAGCCCTGATGATGGCGGCCAGGTACGATCGTCGGATCATCGTGGAGGAGGCCATCCCCTGCCAGGAATACGAGGCCGGGGTGATTGGAAACTACGGGAATCGGGTATCTGTAATAGGAGAGATTCTTCCTTCCCAGGAGTTTTATGATTATAAGGCCAAGTACTTTGATGGCGGGAAATCCCGGATGTGCATTCCGGCAGATATCAGCCCGGAGCTGTCAGAGGAATTGAGGGACCTGGCTTCCAAGGCCTATGAGGCCATCGACGGAGCCGGCTTCGCCCGGGTGGATTTTTTCCGTGACAGGGGAAACGGAAGGATCTACATCAATGAAATCAACACCATTCCCGGATTTACCAGCTTCAGCATGTTCCCCCTTCTCTGGCGGGCAGCCGGCCTGGAGTACGGGGAGTTATTAGAAAGGATCGTGGATTTGGGATATGAAAGATATCATGCTAAGAATAATCGGTAGGTCCCTTGTCGGAGAAGAGGCGGAAGACCAGATGGAATTCGTCACCGAGGGAAAATTCTACGAAAAAGGCGATACCATGTACATCATCTATGAGGAGAGCGAGCTTTCCGGCATGCCGGGATGCAAGACCAGCCTGCGAGTCCAGTCGGGCAATGTTCGGATGAAACGGTTCGGCAATGGGGCCGGATCCGATACGATCATGGAGTTCCAGAAGGGAAAGCGGACGGAAGGATTGTACGATACCCCCTTCGGTTCCTTTGAAATGGAGCTGTTGACCAACGACATCCGAAGCACCCTTTCCAGGGATGGAAACGGCACCGTGGACATCGACTACCACATCAGTCTGAAGGGCCTCAGTGAAGGCCGCAGCCTGCTGAATATTGAGATCCTGCCCCCTGCCCTGCTGGAAGGGGAACCCCAGGAATCCGACTACCACTAAATCCGGAGGAAGTAGAATGAATCAAAAAACTGCCAGAATTATTGCCATCGTCATTGTGATCGCCATGGTCATCACCTCGTTTTCCTTTGTTTTCATGGCACCGGCCTTTTTTGGATCCAAGGGATCCGTGGCCTATGGGGCCGAAATCGGAACGGTTACCACAGATCGGGAGCTGGACCGGCAGATGGAACTGCTGGAACAATATATCCAGTATCTTAAAAAGAACTTCAAGGACCCCGTCGACTATCAGAAGATGATCGATGGGGCTTTTACGGGGGCTACCGAAGCGTTGGGCGATCCCTACACCGTCTATTACGTTTCGGATAAGGACAGCTCCAGTTTCGTGGAAACCGTCAGCGGCCAATTTTCAGGCATTGGGGTCACCATCGAAAAGGATCCTTCGGGAGCCCGGGTGGTATCCACCTTTCTGACGGGACCGGCTGAAAAGGCCGGCATCAAAGCCGGAGACATCATCCTTCAGGTTGATGGAAAGATCGTCAAGGGGATGACCCTGGAAGAAATCAGCGGTCTCCTTCGGGGCCCCGTGTCCACTTCGGTGACGGTAGCCGTGAAGCGGGGAGCGGACCAGAAGAGTTTTTCCATCATCCGGGAAGTAGTCCGAACCCTCAGCGTTTCCAAAGAAAAGGTTCAGGGAAACGTGGGCGTGATCCGGATCACCTCCTTTGACAACGATACGGGCAGCGAGTTTGAAATCGCCCTTCGGGAATTGATCGGACAGGGTGCCGACCGGATCGTCATTGACCTTCGGAACAACGGAGGAGGCTTGGTGGGCAGTGCTTTTGACGTAGCCGATACCCTCATCCGGGAAGGCGCCATCGTCAATTTCACCAACCAGGGAAAGCTGGTGGAAAGCTATAAGGCTTCCCAAAGGGCCAATTACAACCTGCCTACCGTGGTTCTGGTCAACGAGAATACAGCCAGTGCTGCAGAAATCCTGGCCGGAGCCCTTCAGGACCACAAGAAAGCCCTGCTGGTAGGCAAGACGACCTTCGGCAAAGGGATTGCCCAGGTGGTCACCGATGCGGGAAACGGCAATCAGGTCAAATACTCCGCCTACTATTTCACCACACCTTTGGGGCGGACCATCCACGAAAAGGGGATCACCCCGGATGTTGTCATAGACAGCTATGAAAGGAAGGGGCCGGAGACTATCGCTCTTTACGAATCCTTTGCCCCCATGTCGGAAGAGGTCAAGTATGGATCTGCCTCGGTGGGACTCGATGTTTACGGAGCCCAGCAGCGGCTGTCTCTGATGGGTTATGAACTATCGGTTTCCGGCGTGATGGATGCT
>CAYYNJ010000307.1:0-4047 GCA_964472775.1 uncultured Spirochaetaceae bacterium | reverse complement strand
GTCATCCATGAATCGCGGCTAACGCCGGGTTTTTATAGGAGGATTTTTATGATTCTGGAGAATTTTTCCCTGAGGGGAAAGGTCGCCATTGTTACCGGAAGCAGCACCGGGTTGGGACAGGGAATCTGCTGCGGCTTCGCCGAAGCAGGAGCCTCGGTTGTCGGGGTGGATTATGTAAAATCCCCTGAAACGAAGGAAATGGTGGAAAAAAGCGGTGTTTCCTACCTGGAGGTGGTGGCCGACCTCATGTCCACCGAGCCTATCGAAGGGATTATTCAGCAGGCCGTGAAGGCCTTTGGTCATATTGATATTCTGGTGAATAACGCCGGTATCATCCGGCGGGAAGACTCTATTAATTTTACCGAAAAAGACTGGGATGATGTGATGAACATCAATGTGAAAACCGTATTCTTCTTTTCCCAGGCGGCGGCGAGGCAGTTTATCAGCCAAAAATCCGGTGGTAAAATTATCAATATTGCCTCCATGCTCTCCTTCCAGGGGGGTATCCGGGTGCCTTCCTACACGGCGAGCAAGAGCGGTGTCATGGGCAGCACCCGGTTAATGGCTAATGAATGGGCGAAGAACGATATCAACGTCAACGCCATCGCCCCCGGCTACATGTCGACAAACAATACCAAGGCCCTGAGGGCCGATCCTGATCGGAGTGAAGCCATTCTGGACCGGATTCCGGCGGGGCGCTGGGGCTTTCCCGAAGATGTGAAGGGTCCGGCGGTCTTTTTAGCCTCCTCCGCATCGGATTATGTCAACGGGTATACCTTGGCGGTGGACGGCGGCTGGCTGGCCCGATAGGATTCTTATCACCGCGAGGCTCTTAATCAGCCGCCGATAATCGGCGGCTGATTTTTTGATCCATCGTGTACCATGGTGTAATTATTTTTGCTGTAGCAACCGTCCCAGTTGGAATGTTTTCTTAAACGGTGTTTCTCACCGTGGATAAAAAATCCGGGTAAATACTGGGTAATTTTGATTTTACTCACCTAAAACCAGTATTGACTGCTTTTAGGTGAGTAAGGTTTTACAGAACAAGGAAATGGCGCAATTTTTTATCCACGGTTGTGGACACTAAAGTTGTCTCAAGCCCTCTTCAGCTTGCCCAAATGGCTGTAAACCGTGATAATACTGATTTTGGAGGTGTTCAATGAACAAAAAAGCGCTTGAGGCGGTAGCTAAAACCGTCAGAACTCTCTCGATGGACGGTGTCCAAGCCGCCAATTCCGGCCATCCCGGCCTTCCCATGGGGTGTGCCGACCTGGGTGCGGTTCTTTTTTCGGATCTAATGAACCATGATCCTGCCCACCCCGGCTGGGCCAACCGAGACCGGTTTGTCCTCTCCGCCGGCCACGGTTCCATGTTTCTCTATTCCCTTCTTCACTTAACCGGTTACGGACTGTCCCGGAAGGATCTAATGAATTTCCGGCAGATTGATTCACTGACCCCGGGACATCCCGAATACGGCCACACCGTGGGTGTTGAAACAACCACCGGGCCCCTAGGGGCCGGGGTAAGCAACGCCGTGGGGATGGCCATGGCCCAGGAGATGATGGCGGCTCGGTTCAACACGGAAAAACATCAGGTTATCGACCATTACATCTACGCCCTGGCGGGGGACGGCTGTATGATGGAAGGCCTTACCTCCGAGGCCTCCTCGTTGGCCGGACATCTCGGACTGGGTAAACTCATCGTTTTTTACGATTCCAACAAAGTTACCATAGAGGGTTCTACGGAACTGGCCTTCACGGAGGATGTGACCGCCCGGTATGCCGCCTACGGCTGGCAGACCCTTTCAGGGGATGCCCATGATTTTGAGAATATCGCCGACCTGGTGACCCTGGCCCGGGCAGAAAAGGGTAAACCGACTCTTATCATGCTGAAATCAAAAATTGGCCGGGGCGCCGCCACCATGGAGGGATCTCCCAAAACTCATGGAGCCCCCTTGGGAGCCGATGAGATCCGGGCTACCCGGGAAAAGCTGGGGATCCCTGCGGAGGCCGACTTCTGGGTGGACCCCGAAGCGGTTTCCTATCTTGATCAGCGCCGGAAAGAATGGGCCCGTAATTTTGAAGAGTGGACCGGGCTGTTTGAAGCCTGGGCTAAGGCCAACCCCGATAAAAAGCAGCTTTGGGACCGGTTCGCCTCCGGCCAGGCGGATCTCTCGGAGGTCGCTTTTCCCGATTTTAAAGTAGGAGATAAAATGGCCACCCGGTCCGCCAGTGGTAAGGTCCTCAATGCCATTGCGGCGGCGGTGCCCAATCTGGTGGGCGGGTCTGCCGACCTGGCTCCATCCAACAATACCGCCATGCCGGAACAGGGAGATTTTTCCGTGAAAACTCCTGAAGGAAGAACCATCCACTTCGGGGTCCGGGAACATGCCATGGGCGGAATTCTCAACGGCATCACCCTCTATGGAGGTCTCCGGGCCTTCGGCGGAACCTTCCTGGTTTTTGCCGACTACATGAGGCCCGCCGTCAGGCTGGCGGCGCTAATGGGCCTTCCGGTGATCTACGTTTTTACCCACGATTCCATATTTGTGGGGGAAGACGGCCCCACCCATCAGCCCGTGGAGCATCTGGCCTCTCTCCGGATCATCCCCAATCTTCGAGTACTCCGTCCTGCGGACGCTCAAGAGACGGCATTAGCCTGGACCATGGCCATGGAGCGTAACGACGGTCCCACCGTTTTAGCTTTAACCCGGCAGAACCTGGAAGTATTTTCTAAAGCCGATGAAAACTGGAGGGAAACAGCCCGCCGAGGCGCTTACATCGTCAAGGACTGTGAAGGCACCCCCGACCTGGTCCTGGCTGCTTCCGGTTCCGAAGTAAACTTGGTCTTGGCCGCCGCGGCGCTACGGCCCGAAAAAAAGATTCGGGTTGTTTCGGTAATCTCTTTGGAACTGTTCCTCTCCCAGGATCGGCCGTTTCGTCAGAGTCTGATTCCCTCAGGTGTCAGAACCATCACCGCCGAGGTGGGGGTGCGGACCGGCTGGGAGTCCCTGGTTTCTTCTCCGGAAGACATGGTCAGTCTGGACCGGTTCGGAATTTCCGGCCCCGGAGAACAGGTGGCGGCAAAACTGGGCTTTACCCCCGAACGTATTGCCGAAATGATTGGATAGTATTTATTAAAGAGAATCGCTGGGTAATTACTATTCCCTAGACTGAGGACCGGGATGCTTCCCGGTCCTCAGTTGCAATTAGTGTCCACAACCGTGGATAAAAAATCGCCATAACTCCTTGCGGGACATCAATTTAGTATATCCTACCCTGAAAACCTCAGATTCAACCCCGTATCGGTGGGACAGGAAACACTTTACCCTGGGTTTTTATCCACGGTCCGAAACACTAAGGACATACTAACCTTCAGCTCCGGCGGGTTGCTCGAATACCGCATCCCCTTCGCCCGCCGCCTTCGGCTCCGTCTTCTCGCTGGGAGCCGGTTTGGGGGGGTAGTAAATCCGAATTTCTTCCTTTTCCCTGCTATGCCTAATCTTTATATAAAGGGTCTGGTATTTCTGGTCGTAGTACCATCCGGCATAGTAGTACTGGAATATGGGATCCGGGTTCCAGTTAATCCCCAAAAGTTTCATGGTGAATCCCGGTTTTACCCCTTGGATGGCGAGGTAGTGAGTTTCCCCGGTCTCTGCGGTTACATGGTACGTTTCGGTATCGGCCCCCCGGTCATACTCAACTGCTTCGGCACTGGTATAGAGCCACCTCCCCCGTCCCGCTTCTTGAAAAAGGGAAACAAACCGAGGCTGCCGGAGGTTGTCCGACAACAGAGGATAGATGGTTTCAGGGGCCAGGAAGCCGATTTTTATGGCAGATTGGTCCTCAAAATAGATGTCTTCCGGCAGATATCCTTCTTCATCAGCCATGAGTAGCATGGAAGCCATCACTTCCCGGCCCAGGGTGCCATGAAGGTCTTTACCCCCCAGTTCCCCGCATTTAATCAAAGCCGCAGCGGTTCTAACCGCCAGGCTGACCGAGGAGTGATCTTTATCGGTGTTGATAAAAAAGCCGCTTTCGGTGACCC
>CAYYNJ010000306.1:0-4054 GCA_964472775.1 uncultured Spirochaetaceae bacterium | reverse complement strand
TTAGGGAAAGTATATTTTCTTTTGCTGAAACGATATGATAATCTGCTTGGAACCATTGGACTGGCCCTGAGAGATACCTATGTTGACGGAAATTCATGTAAGTCATGGTATATTCGCTATTTTGCCATAAGAGCCCCTATGCAGTCAAAAACCAGCCGCAGAGCTAAGGTTCAAAAGGATCCTGGAAGGGGGAATCGTTTACTAATGAGTGTAGGGCAGGCTTATTTCGATAATCCTGATTTATTTGAAGAGCCTTCCTCCAAAGTTTCTGTCCCGTCAATGATCTACTCTTATACAGAAAAGGAAAATTTTCGGACACTGGGTTTTAATGATCAAATGGGGCTACTTCCTGTTCGTAGTTTTTGTACTTTACTTTTTAGCAGATTTCGTGTAAAAGCTCAACCAAATGTTTCGTTAATTAAAAAAGAGGAAGTCACCGGAGTAAAAAAAATGATCAGTGATTTTTATCAAAACTATAGCATGTTTTCCTGGCAGAATTTATTTTTCGTCGAAATCGCCGTCAGTAACTGATCAATTTCGTCCTGGGAAAGTACTTCATTCATGCCCTATCCCTTGATCCGCATTATATCACGGAGTTTTTAGAATTCATACACGTTGTATTCCATGAAAATGATGTCCTGAACCGCGTTGGCGTTGGTCAGAAGCCGGTTAATCTGTTCCCGCAGCTCCTGCTTCACCGCCCCCTCGGTGTGGGGGGTCAGGTCATCTTTTCTTCGCTTGCTGAAGTAGGATCTGATTAGGTCAAAGATCTGGTCCTGCCTCTTCACCAATTCTCCCTGGATCTCCTTGGATCCTTCCTCGTAACCGAGTTTCACCTTCACAATCACCGTGGCGGGGGGATTATCGGCGGTACGGGAGCGCACCTCTTCGATGGAAAACCAGGTATAGGTGGGAGTCTTTGCCACCATTACCTCCGAAGCCGCCGGCTGGGTCAGTCCGGTGGTCCCGCGGTTGAGGATCTTCATGGTAACAAACACCACGGTGACGATGAAGATAATCGCCGCTAAGCCGATGGCGACCCACTTGAGCAGCCGGGGCAGCATGGTCTTTATGAAACTGGACTTTTCTCCAACTTCAAGTTCCTGACCGCCGGTAACATCATCATCCGTATAAATATCATCATCAGCCATGACTTTCTCCTAAAACCGGAAGGAATCCCGATACTCAAGATTCCCGCCTTCACATAAAATTTATCAAAAAACCGTAACCCTGCATAGCCCCGCTTTTTTTAAAAAGTCCGGGGTTATCAGAGGTGCCCGTCGGATATGATAACGATATCCACCCGCCGGTTGTAGGCCCGCCCCTCGGGGGTATCATTGGCCACCAAGGGAGCCGTATCGGCCAGGCCCGAGGCCTGGAACTGCTGTTCGTTGACTCCGAAATCTACCAGATAATGGAGAACGTTCACCGCCCGGGCCGATGAAAGCTCCCAGTTGGTTTCCCAGGGTCCGCCGGGGTCGGTGGGCAGGCTGTCGGTGTGGCCTTCGATGCGAAACTTTTGATCCTCCGGCAGACTGCTCATTAAGAGAGAGGCCTTCTGTAGCGTCTGCCGGCTTGCCTCGATATCCACTTCGGCACTGGCGGTTTCAAAAAACGCATCCGCCGCCAGACTGATCACAAGCCCCCGCTCGTCCTCGGTGATTCTTACCACCTTGGATTCCACCTCGGGTTGAAAAATGGAAACCGCCCGTTTCCGGGCTTGATCCAAGGCTCGTCCTTTCTGCATGGACGGCAGGCTCTCTATGGTATTTCCCAGCTCCGCCATCTGCCCCACCTGCAGGGTGTTTCCTCCCTGCATCATCCCCAGACCGCTGAAGGCGGAAAGGATGAGCTTAAGTTTGTACCCGTCCACCGTGGCGGTGGTATACATAAGCACAAAAAAGGTGAGCAGGAGGGTAACCATGTCACCGTAGGTAAGCATATATTCGGGTACCCCTTCGGGGCATTTTTTCTTTTTTGGCGGTCCTGCCATGATAACTCCCTGCCCTTATTCGGCGTTAATTTCGGCCAGAACGGCCTCCCGCTTATCCGGAGGCAGAAAGGAAACCAGTTTGGCCTCCAGAATTCTGGGGTTGTCTCCGGACTGAATCGAGAGGATTCCTTCTATAATGATCTCTTTAACCAGAGTTTCTTCGTTGTCCCGGTCTTCCAGCTTGGCTTTCACCGGCAGCAAAAGAAAGTTGGCCATGATGGAACCGTACATGGTGGTGATCAGGGCCAGGGACATACCGGAACCGATGGCATCGGCGTCGGAGAGGTTGGCAAGCATGGCAATCAGCCCCGCCAGGGTCCCGATCATCCCGAAGGCCGGTGCCAGGGTTCCCCAGTCACCGAAAATCTTCATGCCCACCCCGTGGCGTTCCTGCTGTTGGGACAGTTCGTTATAGAGCATGGTTTTGATGATTTCAGGGTCCGTGCCGTCCACCACGAATTGAATTCCCTTTTTCAGGAACTCTTCTTCCACCATCTCCAGTTCGTCTTCCAAAGCCAAAAGCCCGTCGCGCCGGGCCTTCTCGGAAAACTTCACCAGGGTGGTAATAATTTTTTCTACCTCGAAATTCTGAACATTGATGACATTTTTAAGGTAGACCCCTACCTTGGTGATCCTCTGAAGAGGATTGGAAATCATCAGAGCGGCAAAGGAGCCCCCCACAACCATGGCAACCGAGGGGATATTGATAAAAATGGCCAGTCCGCCGCCGCCTCCGATCATGGACCAGAGGATCATGGCGGTTCCCAGGCCTAATCCAATAATTGTTGCTAAATCCATCTTCTATCACTCCTCGTTCTTGAAGGCCCCGATGCGCTTCCGATATTCAACGATCATATCAATCACCGCCTGGGGTTTCTCTCGAATCACCAGACGCTTCCCGGAAAGCATGATAAGGGTCAGATCAGGATTCTCTTCCATGTACTCAATCTGATGGGGATTCACGAAAAACGGAACTCCATTCAATCTTGTTAAAAGTATCATATCCTTCTCTGCCCTTCCCCTGCCTTTATAGTCTTATCCTAGATCACGGTTTACCGTTTCAGCGTCAGCAGTTCCTGCAGCATGGCATCCGAGGTCTGGATGGTCTTTGAGTTGGCCTGAAATCCCCGCTGGGTGACGATCATGTCGGTAAACTGTTCCGCCAGATCAACATTACTCATCTCCAGGGCGCCGGCTAAAATCTTGCCCTTCCCCGCCACGCCGCTGGGAGCTACGTTGGGATCCCCGGAGTTGATGGAAACGGCGTAGGTGCTTTCACCGGCCTTCTCTAAACCGCCGGGGTTGGTAAAACTGGCCAGGGCCACCTGACCCAGGGTTCTGTTGCTGCCGTTGGAATAAACACCGGTGATAACCCCGGACTGGTCGATCTTGTAGCTTTCCAGGTAGCCCATGGGATACCCGTTCTGCTTGAACGCCTTGGTGGAACTCTGTTCGGCAAACTGGGTCACCGCATCCACGGCGGACCCTACTTCACCAACATTCAGGTTAAAGGTTTGACGTACTAAAACGCCCTCTTCCTCGGGGGTGGCCCCCGCCACGTCGAAAGAAACCGCCACCTGCAGGGCGCCCACATCAAGCAGGTCCCCCGCATCGTCCTGAACCGACTGAATGGTGCCCAGGTTGTCAAAGTTCAGAAGGAAGACATTCCCGCCGGCATTTTCTCCGCCCACATCGGCGATGACATTCGTATCCACCTCGGCCTCGGGATCCATGGTCACCGTGGCTTCCCAGGTGTTGGAGGTTCCCTCAAGCTTGACAAAACTGACCCGCATTTTATGGATGTTGCCAAAGGAGTCGTAGACGTCCTTGTCCAGGGTCCAGGTACCTTTGCGGATTTCCGCATCCGTAGCCCCTTCGGGGATCACCTCGAGCCGCTTATCCAGGTTACACGCTAGATCCACCTCTGAGGTGGCGAAAGCGGGATCCTTGCTTCCCACGGGAATCACCAGGTCTCCCACATCGGAGGCGGAGTTAATGAAGGTTTGACCCTCCACGGTCTGGGCCTCCCAGCCCTGGACTTTAAGCCCGTTGGCGGGGTTC
>CAYYNJ010000305.1:1948-4094 GCA_964472775.1 uncultured Spirochaetaceae bacterium | reverse complement strand
GATTTCGCAGCGCAGAGAGCATACGCTTTTTAAAACCATACACGGTGACCGAAGAAAGGATGACAAAATAGGAAACGGCGAAAAAAAAGTTTATCCAGTGAAACAAGGACTGCATTCTCTCGGATACATCGGCGGGATAGACGATGATGTTCGCCTCCGAGAGAAACCCGATCAGAAGAAGCATCAAGGTACTGATGATGAGAAAAGGTAGAGCCTTTTTAAAACTGTGATACACGATTTGAAGCATCTGCAGGGTCAACAAAGAAACAACAGCTGTACCGGCTGAACCGCTTAGGGTAAAAGAGACGGCCACATAAAAAAAGAGGAAAACCGTGATGACCCAAATTTTTGCCAGGGGGGGTATTCTTTTGCGAAAAAGCAAAAACGGCCCGGTGATGGAGAAGATAAGGATATTTGAGGCAAAGAGAAACCAATGGGTAGAGCGAATAAATAATTGAGACAAGGTTAAAAGAAGCGCCACCCCGCCGGTGAACAGCAGAAGAACATCGAAAAGCCGGGAGAAGGAGTTTTGAAATTCCTTCCAGACAATTTTGTCATCGGTCATTAAAGAAAAATCGGTAACCAAGAAACGCATCCCTTACCCGAAGGGGCTGCCCCCGGGATCATAAATGGATTTTACTTTTCTTGATTGAAAAAGCCAATCGATCGGCTTTAGCAGGATTCTAAAGACTTTGACAGTATTCTGCAAGGGGAAAACTGTTTTTAAAAGGTTGGGAAATAAGCGCTCGTTCAAGATCCCTGATCAACTGATAGATCCAAGGTTTACCGCCTCTCCATGGCATCAAAGACAATAAATAGCCGTTTACCACCCGGGAGTTCCTGGTTTACAATACGAGCCTATGACAAATAGTACTTCCCTCAGCCTGTTTCATCCTTTAGTACAGGAGTGGTTTGAGAAAAAATATCAGACGCCCACGGACATCCAGAACGACGGCTGGAGGGAAATAGCCGCCGGCGCCCACACCCTGATGACCGCCCCCACGGGGAGCGGAAAAACCCTGGCCGCCTTTCTCTGGTCCCTCAATCGGCTCATCACCGGCGACTGGCCCGCCGGGACGGTGAGGGTGCTGTATATTTCTCCCCTGAAGGCCCTGAACAACGACGTGCGGCGCAACCTGAAGGCTCCCCTGGCAGAACTGAAGACGTTCTTTGAAGAACGGGCGCCGCCTTTCCGGAGATCCGGGTGGAAACCCGCAGCGGCGATACCAGCTCTTCGGACCGGCAGAAGATGATGCGCCGGCCCCCGGAGATACTCATCATCACCCCCGAGAGCCTGAACATCCTTCTCACCTCCGGGGGGGCGGAAAAAATTCTGGCGGGCCTTTCGGCGGTGATTCTGGATGAGATCCACGCCGTAGCCGCTGACAAGCGGGGGGTTCATCTGACCTCCGCGGTGGAACGGCTGACCCTGATCAGCGGAGAATTCCAGAGGATCGGCCTCTCCGCCACGGTCCACCCCTTGCCTCTGGTGGCATCCCTTTTGGGGGGATTCTACATCCGGGAAAGCATCGAAGAGATCCCCCGGGCCCGGAAGGTCAGAATCATCCAGTCCCGAATCAGCAAGAAGTATGATGTTACTATCTCTTTTCCCGAGAATCCCGAGGGGGAGAAATCCCACTGGCCCGGCGTAATCGATGAGATTGTCAGCCGGATTCGGGCCAACCGGTCCACCCTGGTCTTTTGCAACAGCCGCAGGCAGACCGAAAAGGTTACCCGGATGATTAATGAAAAGATGGGCGAAACCGCCGCCTTCGCCCACCACGGGTCGCTGTCCCGGGAGATCCGGTACTTCGTGGAACAGAAGATGAAAAACGGAGAGCTGAAGGCCATCGTAGCCACCAGCTCCCTGGAGATGGGCATCGATATCGGCAGCATCGACGAGGTGCTCCTCCTGTCGGCCCCCTTTTCCCTCTCTTCCGCCATACAGCGCATCGGCCGGAGCGGCCACAATGTGGGCGATGTGAGCCGCTGCACCCTCTTCCCCCTCTTTGGGAACGATCTTTTACACTCTGCCGTGTCGGCCCGGGCGGTGCTGGACGGAGAGATCGACGAGCTGCAAATTCCCGTCACCCCCCTGGATGTGCTGGCCCAGGTGGTTCTTTCCATGTGCTGCACCCGGGAGTGG
>CAYYNJ010000305.1:0-1938 GCA_964472775.1 uncultured Spirochaetaceae bacterium | reverse complement strand
AGCTGTATTTGTTTATCACCTCGGTCTACCAATGGAAAAGCCTTCCCCGCCGCCATTTTGACCTGGTTCTGGAGATGCTCAACGGCCGTTACAGCGATACCAGAATCGGGGAGCTGAAACCCCGGATTAACCTGGACAAGGAGGCCCGTACGGCCCGGGCCCGGGACGGAGCGGAGAGGGTCCTCTATTTGTCCGGAGGAACCATCCCCGACCGGGGTTATTACGAGCTGAGGATTGCGGGAGAGGGGGCCAAAATCGGGGAACTGGACGAGGAGTTCGTCTGGGAGAGAAACCACGGCGACTTTTTCACCCTGGGAACCCAGTCCTGGCGGATCGAAAACATCACCGACCGGGCCGTGGAAGTATCCCCCGCCTCCACAGGGGGAGCCATGAGCCCCTTCTGGAAATCCGACCCCCGGGGCAGGGATTTCTTTTATTCCGGAAAGATCCTTCATCTTCTTGAAGAGATGGAAGAACGGCTCTCCCCCGCCTCCGGGTCTGGGGCTGATGCCCTGATAGACCGGCTGATGTCCGATTACCGGATGAACCGGGAGGCGGCGGTGTCTCTGGTTACCTATCTGCAGCGGCAGAGGGATCATACCGAAAGCCCCCTGCCTCACCGGCACCAGTTGGTGATCGAACACTTCAACGATCCGCTGAACCGTACCGACTGCCACCAGGTGATTCTTCACACCCTCTGGGGGGGAAAGATGAACTTCCCCTACAGCGAGGCCCTGTCCCGGGCCTGGGAAAACCGGGAAGGCTATCCCCTGCAGGTCTTCTGCGACGACGATGCGATTATCCTGGACCTTCCCCACCGGTTTTCCCTAAATGATGTGCTGAACCTGGTAAACGGCGATAATCTGGAAAAACTCCTGCGGCAGAGGCTGGAATCGACCATGTTTTTCGGAGGCCGTTTCCGTAACAACTGTTCCCGGGCCCTCCTTTTACCCCGGAAAAGCTTCAAACAGCGGACTCCCCTCTGGCTGACCCGGCTTCGGTCCAAAAAACTGCTCCAGGCGGTGAGCCGTTACGAAGACTTCCCCCTCCTTACCGAGACGTGGCGGACCTGCCTCTATGACGACTTCGATCTGGATAGCCTCCGGATGGTCCTGGACGAGATCCGGGAGGGCCGTATCAAAGTCTGCGAAGCCCGGACAAAAACCCCCTCGCCCTTCGCTGCGGGGCTGATCTATGACCACACCAACCAGAGGATGTACGAAGATGATACCCCCCTGGGTGGTCCCTCCCAGCTGAGGGAAGACCTGATCAAGGGCATCGTCCATGAATCGGGACTCAGGCCCATGCTTCCCGAGGCCCTGGTGGAAGAGTTCGAATGCAAGCTTCAAAGAACTCACCCCGAATACTGTCCCCGCAGCGCCGAGGACCTGCTGGACTGGATTGAAGAGAGGATCTTCCTGACCCGGGGCCAATGGGAGAATCTGCAAAGGGCCCTTGAAAGGGATCTTCCCGGGGAGGCGGAGGAAATTCTTAAGGCGGTGGAGAAAAAAATCGAATCCTGGCAGCCCGGGGCATCGGAAGAAGAGCTTATCATTTCCAAAACCTACCGTAAAAAATTCGGTGACGGCGGTTTTTCCGAACAGATGGATACGGTGCTGCCCCAGTGGCTCGGTTTCTTCGGCCCCCTGAGGGTGGAGGATCTTATCCGTATCTATCCGGCGCCGGAAAAAGAGATCCTTCTCTTTCTGGAAGAGATGAGGGAATCGGAGGAGTTCATTCTAGACCGTCTGACGGAAGAAGCCCCGGCGGATCAGGTCTGTACGGAATGCTCGCGTTCGCGATCGTGGCCGTGCGTCGACGACGTGACCGACGGGCTTTGCGGTACTACCTCCGCGGCTGGGCCAGCTCGTCCTTGCTCGTGGCGGCCGCTGCGTTGCCGTTGCTGCCGATCGTGGCCGACCAGCTGGCGGCGTACGA
>CAYYNJ010000304.1:2923-4120 GCA_964472775.1 uncultured Spirochaetaceae bacterium | reverse complement strand
TTCCTCCTGGGGAATATCAGGGTCACCCCCCCGGGACAACGCCAGGGAGGCGGGGGTTACGGCGGGAAGATACTTCTTAAGGGATTCAATGATGTCTTTCTTTTTAAACGGTTTGGTAAGGAAATCACTCATCCCCGATTCGAGGCACTTTTCCCGCTCACCCTTGATGGCGCTGGCGGTTACCGCAACGATGGGAACTTTAACCCCAAGCCGGCGAATCTCCCTGGATGCTTCATAGCCGTTCATTTCCGGCATCTGTACATCCATAAAAATGATGTCGAACCGGCTTTGTTTAACCGCCTCCACCGCCTCAAGGCCGTTACCGGCCAAATGAACCATCTGCCCCAAGTTCTGTAGAATCGTCCTGAATAACTGCTGATTAACCTCGTGGTCTTCCGCCACCAGGACATGGCCGGAAGCAAAGGTGGTTTTTTCTTCTCCCGGGGGAATCCAGGCCGGAGACGTTTCTTCCGATTCTTCGCTTTTTTCTGTGGCCCCTATTAACGCTTCAAAGAGCTTGTGTTTTTTTACCGGTTTATCCAGATAAGCGGAAAACCAGCGCAGCAGTTTCATTTTTGTTTCGATGGTCCCCCGGCCTGCGGGGCTCATCAGAAAAAGAGACGTACCGCATAGGTCCTCCTGAGCTTTCACCATGCTGGCGAAATGCCATCCATCCATCCCGGGCATGACAAGATCGATAAAACAGTGGTGGTAGGGGTTTCCTTCCTTCGCCGCCGCCGCAAGCCGGTCAAACCCCGCCTGACCATCCTCGATGGTATCGACCCCGCAGCCCCACTCGGCCAGATACCGGGCGATAACCCCCCGGCTTACCCGGTTATCGTCGACCACAAGCACCTGATGACCGGAGAAGTAGTTTCTCATGGAAGTGTAGCTGTTTCCCTCGCCCCGCTGTTTTACCTTGATGGTAAACCAGAAGGTGGATCCTTCACCTTCCACGCTCTGGACGCCGATCCTCCCCCCCATGAGCTCGGACAGCCGCTTAGAAATGGAAAGGCCTAAGCCGGTACCCCCGTATTTGCGGGTGGTGGAACTGTCTACCTGAGAGAATTCCCGAAACAGCTTCTGCTGTTTTTCCGCGGGGATGCCGATGCCCGTATCGGAAACCTCAAAAAAGAGGATGGTACCATCGGGAGTCACTTCCTTGGTGGACACCCGGACGTGGATCTGCCCTTTGGA
>CAYYNJ010000304.1:0-2913 GCA_964472775.1 uncultured Spirochaetaceae bacterium | reverse complement strand
GGCATTATTCGCCAGATTCACCAGAAGTTGCCGCAGCCGAACAGGGTCTCCTTCCACCAGGTTCGGGACATCCGGGGTAATTTCCAGGATCACCTCCAGCCCCTTCCTGTGAGCCTCCAAGGTCACCAGGTCTACGGCGTTCTCTAAAACCTCATAAAGATCAATGGCCAGGGTCTCAAGCTTGAGTTTCCCCGCTTCAATTTTTTCAAAGTCAAGAATATCGTTGATCAGGCTTAAAAGCACATCCGCAGAAAACTGAATCTGCTCAGCGTATTCCTGCTGCTCTTCATCCAGTTTGGTCTCGGTGAGAAGTTCGGTCATTCCGATGATGGTGTGGATGGGGGTGCGGATTTCATGGCTCATGTTGGCCAGAAATTCCGACTTGGTCCGGGTGGCTTTTTCCGCCTCTTCCCGGGCCCGTTCCGCCTCTTCGCTGGAACGCTGAAGCTTATCAACCAGACTCTTCTGGGCGGTGATGTCTTCGAAACTCACCACGATGATCCAGGAGCTTTTTTCCGGGTGGGGCATGAGATTAACATTCAGCCGGCACCAGTGAATCCCGGGATCGCTGGAGAGATACCGGACTTCCTGTTTGAAAGAGAGGGTCTCTCCCTTCACGAGCTGCGTGAAGTTCTTCAGAAAGACAGCCCGGCCCTGACCATCCAGGAAGGAGACAAAATCTTCTCCTAAAAGCTCCGATTCCTGTCTTCCCAACTGAACCTTGAAGGCCCGGTTGGTAAAACGGATTTTGCCGCTTCCTCCGAGGATCAACATCCCCAAAGAAGAATGAATCAATGAGCTTTGAAAAATGGTAGTCGTATCACTCACCAGGTCAACTCCCTTTATGCAAGATACTTTTAGAAATTGGCCCGTAGCACCTCGCCGGCCTTGCGAAGAAGCTTATCAGGCTTAATTGGTTTAATCAGATAGCTTTTGATGCCGAAGCTGATGGCCCGGGCCACCGTTTCCTGCTTGGAAAGGGCCGAAAAGACAATTACCGGAAGGTCACTGCCGGCTTTTTTTAAATGCTGCAGAACCTCAAAACCGTTCATCTCCGGCATCATCAGATCGAGAAAAACCAGGTCAAAGTTCTCCGCCGGATAGCCATCGACAAACTGCCTGCCGTTTTCGTACACCTTCACATGCCATCCCGCTTCGCTCACCACCGTCTTTACCAGTTCCTGGATGACAAAATCATCATCCACCACCGCCACAGAAATATCCCGGCCCCCCGCCAGGGATTCCTGCTGAAACCGGAGCTCGATGGATTCTTGTTTTTCTTTTTTGGGATCCGACTTGGTTAGAAGCTTTTCCGTAGCCTTGTCATGGGTTATCCCGTCTCCCCGGAGCCCGATAAGATCATCCATGGCGTTGGCCAGGTTATCGGTGACGGTAACCTTGGAAAAATCGGCGGATCTTTTTAAGTGTTCTTTCAAAAAATCACTGGAAGAGAGGATCTTGATATGGGATTGAGGCGATTTTGTCTTCTCTAAAACCACCGTAAGGAGGGTATCCATCTTACCAGCCTGGGGGACGCTTAACTCCATGTTGCTGAACATAATCAAGACCTTGGGATGCTTTATCTCGTACAGCTCCATCAACTCGACGATCTTGTAGCCCAGCAGCTCAATCTTTTCTTTATTCAACCCCCGGGCCACTTCGATAAAGAGAATATCGTCGTTGAAGTGCGCTTCGATGATACAGGGGGTATTATCCATCACCACCGACACGCCTAGAACGTCGGAAATGGTGGAAAGGAAGGAATCCACCTTTAATGGTTTGCTGAAAAACTTGGTGATGCCGTATTTTGAAACCTCAAGAATCTGTGCCTTGCTGATTTTGGCGGACACCATAATTACCGGAACCTTCCCCACGTTGGGGTTTTCCATCTTTTCCTTTAAGAGCTCCTGGGAACTCTTGCGGGTTAAGTAGTAATCCATGATGACCAGATCGGGGATCTCGTTCCGCAGTTTAATACCGCCGTCCAAACCGTTGGCAGCCTGGATCACCTCAAAATCTTGTTCTTCAAGCTTTTTACAGAGATATTCACGAAAGAGACTGGAGGAGTCGATGACAAGAACTTTTTTCATAACCTTATCCTTAACACAATTATCGGTTGGAATCACAAAAAACAGAGAATTTTGAAATCACAACCCGCCTCGAAAGGAAGAAAAACCGGCAGTCTATTACAGTATAGTGAAATATGAATAGCTTGCCAATTTTTCTCCGCCATCAATTACTAAAACAGAGGCTCCCTAAAATTTGTAATTAAAGGCTCTCAGCAGATTATACCGATCCGCCTTATCCTGGGCCGTCTCTACACCCTTGGGGGAAAATCCGTCCACCACCCCCATAACACCCCGGCCCTGGCCGGTTTCACCCACCAAAACCTGAAGAGCGTTGGCGGTGGCGGCAAAAAGATGAACCACCTCCTGACACTGCTTGATGGCTTCAAGAACAGCAATAGGCCAGGCGTTTTTCAAGATGAGAAAGAACACATGCCCCGCCGCCACATCTTCGGCGCATTTGACCGCCTGGGCCGTAAGCTCGGGGTTGTTTCCTTCGGTACGGAGTAAACAAGGACCTGAAGCCTCGCAGAAAGCCAGACCGTATTCCGCCCCGGGGACCCGGCTCGCCAGAATCTCCGCCAGATCTTCCACGGTCTTGATGAAGTGAGACTGCCCCACGATGATATTGCAGCCCTCTTCCCAATGAAGGTCTACAGCGGTAATTTTCACATCCATAACTTCCTCCAGAAATTCATTGTAAGGGAGGCCTTGATAAAAAAACCTCCGTCTTAGTCAACTCTTATAAAAAAAGCCCCCCGGGGTTCAATCCGGGGGGCCTTATTATTTTTCAGCCCTTGAGTAAAAGGTCCAAGTCAACTTCACCCGCCGTTACTGGCATGCCTAT
>CAYYNJ010000303.1:0-4123 GCA_964472775.1 uncultured Spirochaetaceae bacterium | reverse complement strand
CCAGGGTCACGGCGTCTTCGGGGGAGAGGTATCGCGATCCCCGGGGTTTACCCCGGGCAATGGTATGGTTCTGGCAGAAGGGGCAGTCGAAGGAGCAGCCGTAGAAACCCAGGGAGAGGATCTGCCGGCCCGGATAGTAATGGTAGAGGGGCTTTTTTTCGATGGGATCCATGGCGGCGGCGGAGATGCGGCCGTAGTAAGCGTCGATGATCGTGCCGTCTCTGTTCATCCGGGCACCGCAGAATCCGGTTTGTCCCGGTGCGAGCCCGCAGTTGCGGGGGCAGAGACCGCAGGAGAGTTTCATCACGCCTTCTGGTAGGTACGCTTATGGGCCCGCAGGGCTCTTTCGATGGAATCCTGGATGTAGTCTTTGATTCTTGTTTTTTCCATCTCCCCCAGGTCTTCAAACCGCATGGCCAGGGTTTCGTTGTTCCGGACGATGCAGACCGAAATGGTAAGAACCTCATCGGCCAGGCTGAGGGAACAGAAGTCTATTTTCTCTTCTCCTTCCAGGTCGGTGGTGAGCTGGGGGTTATCGGGACGGAAAGAGAGGCCTCCGGGACTCAGGTCCAACAGGGTTCCCGAGATGATTTTCAAACTCCGGGGGTGTGTGAAGATAAAATCTATTTCATCGAAGGCCCGGGGGGTGTAGCGCCGGCTCAGCCGGTGTTCGAAGAGCAGGTTCTTCCGGCCCAGTAGGTCGTAGAGCTGCTCCATATCCCCGGAATCGAGATTTTCGTGGAAGAGGCCCGAGACTTCCATATGGCTCGCCTTGGAAGCCTCATCGAAGGTAAAGTTTTCACCTTTAAGGAGGATGAAAAGGCCCCGGTTTTCGGGAAATGCCGCGGCTTGCATCACCATGAAGGGTTTCCAGTGCCGGGGAAAATCCTGGGCGGAAAAGATCACCACATCGGCGGCTATTTCGACGATGTTGTCCATGGCTTTCAGCGGGTTGGTATAATGGATGAACTCGAACCCCAGGGGATGAAGATGCTCCACCAGGGTTTCTCTTACACTGTCGTTGTCTACCACGGTCAGGATTTTCATTCGGTCCCCAGATTTCTCACGTTGTAATCGGTAATATACCAGATTCCCCGCTTTTTTTGAAGTTCGTAGGTGTATTGTTTCAGTTCCGTAAAATCGGGATACCGGATTTTCATGAGCACCGCCACTTCGCCTTCTTCCTCGGTGTAGGTGGTTTTAAGGATCCGGAATTCCTGGGGTACCAGGAGGATGTCGTAGTCGATGGTTTGGCTCCGCAGCTGTTCCTTGTACTGGTTGACCATGCTGATGCGGTCGGCTTCGGAGCTGGCCCGGAAACGGGCTTCGTTGCCGGGGTTCCGGAGAAAGAGGGCTTCCAGGTCCAGATAGAGGAAGTATTTGTCCCACTGTTCCATCTGACGGGCCCGGATCATGTAGGATACCACCTCATCGGGATTCAGGGCCTCGGCCCTCAGGATGGCGGCGGTTTCCTCGTCGATGGCCACGGGAAGGGACACCCCGGGGGCGGCGGGCCTGACCGAAAGACTCAAGGTATTGGAGGTGATCATCTGGGGCGCCCTGTCCGTAAAGAGTTCGGGATAAAAATGAGCCTGTACGATGAGCTGCCGGGGTTCGGCGATCTGGATGTACCGGTTCAGTTCCTGGATGAAACTGTAGGATTCTCCCGGCGGCAGGGTGATTTCCCGGAAGAAGATGCGCTGGTTGGTATTCCGTTCCAGCACAAATTCGGGGGCGTGGGCCAGGGGTTCGTTCTGCAGGGTCCGGACGGTAAAGTCGAGGCTGAAAGACCGGATATCCGCCAATTTAAACCGGAAGGTTTCGGCGGAGTTATTCAGTAATTCTACTTTAATGAGGACCGGAGAATCGGTATAATAGACCTGCTTGTCGTAGAAGCGGATCTGGAGATCCACTCCGGACTGGGCCCCCAAGGCGGCGGCGATAAAAATCAAGAGGAAAGAAAATAGGAATAACTGTTTTTTCAAAACACGCTCCCCACAGGTTAACACAGTTTATACTATATTTTCGGAACAAACCATGAGAACCTTATTCATAAATCAGATTATCGGCGAACTGAAGAAGACTCCCGAGTTTAAGACCCTGGTCACCCGGTTCGGGCAGGGGCCTTTTCCCCTGGATCTGGAGGGTACCGAGGGGATTTTCCGTCACCTGGTGATTCACATTCTCTTCGAGATGCAGCGGAACCCCTTTCTTCTGGTTTATCCCCGGAATAAGGAACTGGAAGCGGCCCGGCGGGACTGGGAGCTGTTTGAAGCGGTGAATGTGAACTTTCCCGAATGGAATACCATCCTCTACAGCGGCACCGCCCCCCAGCCTAAGGTGCGGGGCGAGAGGCTTTTAACCCTGGTGTCGCTTCTGAAGGGGGAGAAACTTCTTCTTTCCACGTCTCTCAGGGCGTTTTTGGGGCCCTTGCCGCCCCCGAAGTGGCTGAAGAGCAAAATCATCACCTTGAAAAAGGGGGATTCCTTCGATCCGGTGGATCTGGAAGAGAAGTTGACCCTCTACGGCTACGACCGGGTGCCCCGGGTGTCGGTGCCCGGAGAATTTGCCCTGCGGGGGGAGGTGCTGGATATTTTTCTTCCCGGCATGGACGATGCGGTCCGCATGGTCTTTGCCTTCGACGAGGTGGAAGAGATTAAGCTCTTTTCTCCGGACAGCCAGTCTTCTTCGGAAAAGCTTTCGGAGGTGTCTCTCTACCCCGTAAAGGAAACCCTCTGGGATCAGGAGAGGCTGGACGGGCTGGCCCGCTGGTTTGCCGAAAAGGAGGCGCCCCCGGAGAAGGCGGCGGAACTGCTCTCCTGGCTGAAGGAAACCGGATCGTGCCCCCACGAAGAGCTTCTTTTTCCTTTCAGCTTTCCCGAGCCCGCCCGGCTGCAGGATTATCTGCCCCCGGCGGCTTCCATCCTTTACATGGGACAGGAAAGGGTCCAGACCTCTTACGAGACGGTGAAAAAAGAGGCCTACGAGCTCTTTCTCCAGCAGCCCCGCCTGCAGCGGCTTATTCCCAACCCCGACCTGCTCTTAAGAAATTTTTCCGAGGAGCAGGAAAGGTCCGACAAGAATATCAGGTTTTTCGATATCCGGGAAAGTCAGAACACCGGGCGTTTAACTTTTCACTACGAGGGGCCCCGGTCATTCTTCGGCAACATGAGTTATCTGAAAGAAGAGCTGGCGCGGTTGGAACAGGCGGATTACCGGATCGGTATTTTCGTCCTGACAGAATTCAAGCCGTCCCTACCTCAGACGTCTCTGGCGGATTTCAAGGTAGAGGTGATTCCCCGGGGAATTTCCCACGGATTCTCCCTGCCTAACCTGAAGATTATGGTAATCCAGGAGAATGAGATCTTCGGCCGAAAAAAGCGGGTGGCCCAGTCGGTGAAGAAGGCCAAGAGTCAGGCCATCGACACCTTCGTTGAACTGAATCCCGGCGACTTGGTGGTTCACATCAACTACGGGATCGGCCGGTTTTTGGGGGTCGAGAGAATCAAGGCCGCCCAGACCGAACGGGACTACATTAAGTTAGAATACGCCGATCAGGAAACCATCTTCATCCCCATCGAACAGGTCAACCTGGTGCAGCGATACATCGGCAACGAGGGGAACTCCCTGGGACTGGACCGGATCGGCGGCAAATCCTGGGAGAAGCGGAAAGAACGGGTCCGCAAGAGCGTGGAAGACCTGGCGGAGCACCTGATCAAGCTCTACTCCCGGCGGAAACAGGCTCAGGGGTTTGCCTATCCCAAGGATACGGACTGGCAGATCGAGTTTGAGGCGGCCTTTCCCTACGAGGAAACCCCCGACCAGCTCACCGTGGTGGAGGAGATTAAGGCGGATATGGAGAGCCCCAAACCGATGGACCGGCTGGTCTGCGGCGACGTGGGTTACGGCAAGACCGAGGTGGCCATGCGGGCCGCCTTTAAGGCGGTGGTGGGGGGGCGGCAGGTGGCGTTTTTAGCCCCCACCACAATTTTAGCAGAGCAGCATTTAGAAAAATTTACCGAGCGGTTCGAACGGTTTCCCGTAAAGATCGGCATGGTATCCCGGTTTCGTCACCGAATCTGACAGAAAGGGTGGCACCCGGTACAATCTGGTTTTCCGTTAA
>CAYYNJ010000302.1:0-4171 GCA_964472775.1 uncultured Spirochaetaceae bacterium | reverse complement strand
ATCCGGAGGGCATCAGAAAGCCCTCAAACCAATCGCGGTTTGAGGGCGTTTTTTTATCCGCTGCTTTGTTCTGAAGCAGGGGATGCGGCAAAATTGAATTTGAAGCAAATATTTAACTATGCTAAACTATTGAATATCTGCGGTGACTCAATTATCCTTGTATCGGAGGCTCTATGATAGACAACGATGATCAAATACAGATGGTTACCTTCCAGTTGGGGGAGGAACACTACGGTATCGATATAATGAAGGTTAAAGAGATCCACAAGGTGAAGGATGTCCGCCCCATCCCCAATGCCCCGGTTTACGTCGAAGGAATCTTTAACTTGAGAGGAGCCATCATCCCCCTGATCAACCTTCATAAGCGTTTCCATCTTCGCCGGGCTGTTTTAGATGAAGGGGAAGAACTCTTAAGCGGTTTTCTTATTATTACCCTGAATGGGATGCAATTGGGGATCTTTATTGATAAAATTTCCCGGGTTATCAGCATCGATAAGGCTCGGATACAGCCCCCGCCGCAGATTTTAAGCGGGATAGGGGCCGAGTATATCCAAGGAGTCCATCAGGAAGAGAACGGCTATTTGATCATTCTTGATGTGGAACGGCTTTTTGATCCCAAAGAGTTAAAGCAGTTGGGCAATATCAGCTATTAATAAAGCTGAACCCGGCAAAAGAGTAAAAAAAGGGGTCTTTAGAGGACCTTAAATTTATAGAGAAAGGAAAGCCATCGATGATTTCTCCCAATAAGCCTTCTATTGTTAGGAAGGATATGGATGCTGTGCTTACCTGTATGGTTTCTGAACAGATCGGACCTGGAGAAGAGGCTCTAAAGCTAGTTAAAGCAGTCTCCAAGGATCTGGGTTACCAGGGAGGCGCCGCTCTGTCCGATTTACAGCGCTGTTTTGAAATAGCCCTGGAATTGGTTGGAGCCGAAGAAGGTGACAAGATCGCCCTTTCTCCTCTTTCTCCGGCTTGGTACTATAGAGTTCTCAAAGAGAAGAAATTATCTCCCCATTTCTGGGATATTGATGCCGATACAGGCGACCCTCTGTGGCCGGAAGGGTTTGCCGGAGAGGTGAAGGCTGTTTTCTGTTACCATCATTTGGGAATCCCCCTGAACCTTGATCCTTGGCGGGAGGCGGGTGTCCCGGTTATCGAAGACATTACCGAAATTGCGGGAACCCTCTACCGGGATGAGACCGAAGAGATCACGGGGAATTATGCGGTCCTGAACCTTTCCGAGGAGGGACACTTCACGGCGGGCGGCGGCGGGCTTCTTTTGGCGGCGGGGAAGAAA
Organism: uncultured Spirochaetaceae bacterium; assembly: GCA_964472775.1. Taxonomy (GTDB): domain Bacteria; phylum Spirochaetota; class Spirochaetia; order UBA9216; family UBA9216; genus CAYYNJ01. The sequence continues at coordinate 2,874 of CAYYNJ010000302.1, read as the reverse complement.
GAATTCGCTGCCTTAAAAAAGAACCTTGAATTTATGGGCAGCGGTTCATTTCTTTCTAATATGGCTGCGGTACTCGGTTTTTCCCAGTGGTCGCGCATGGAACGGTTCCAGAAAAAACGGGGAGAAATATTATCTATTTATACCCCTTCTCTTCTGAAATCTCGGCACCGGGGCTTCTCTCTTGACGAAGGCCGGGACTATCTGCCGCTTAAATTTTCCGTTCTTCTGAGAACGGGGGGAAAAGATGTTATAGCCTACGCCAAGAAGAAGAAGGTTTCCTGTGATAATAGTTTCACAGGATCGGTTATTGATGTTTATCCTGACGAAACCGACCACTTGTCCGGGGCGAAACAGCTTTTCCTTCGGTGTGTCAGCTTCCCCCTCTATCCTTCCCTGACCAACGGAGAAATAGATCTCATTTCCAAAGTTTTAGCCTCTCTTCCCTAGTTAAAGGATCACCGGTGAAAGAAATCAAGAGAGTTGTATTGATTGTAAATCTTCTGAAGACCAATGCAGCCCGCTTAAAAGAAGAAATTATCACTTTTCTTGAAGCAAGGGGGGTGGTATGTGAGGTATACATCTATGAGGGAGAGCCGTTGACTCCCCGGGTAGACGCCGCAGACCTTTGCATCTCCCTAGGCGGTGATGGAACGGTACTATTTGCGGCACGGCACCTCTCCCCCCGGGGTATACCGATCATGGCGGTAAATCTGGGGGATTTCGGCTTCATCACAGAAATCAGCCAGAATGAATGGCGGGATGCGTACCTGAAATTCGAAGCCGGTTCTTTGGGCATTGGTGAAAGGCTCATGCTTTCGGTGGGGGTTGTCAGAGAAGGAAGACGGATAGCTTCTTTCTTTGGTTTAAATGATACGGTAATAAGCACAGAAGGGATTTCTAAATTGTTGAAATTGAGAGTTGATCTAAAACAGGCTTATCTCGGACTCTACCGGGCTGATGGTATCATCGTGGCCACTCCCACCGGGTCAACCGCTTACTCGGCGGCGGCGGGCGGGCCCTTGTTATCCCCTGAGATTGAAGCGATGATCATTAATCCTATCTGCCCCTTTACTTTGTCAAACCGGCCCATTGTGGTAGAAGGGGATGAAGAGATAAAGATTACCGTCGAACAGAATCAAAGAGCCGGAGTTATCCTCACCGTGGATGGACAGACAACCTTGCCTCTTCAACCCGGGGATGAAATAAGCTATAAAAGTGCTCCTTTCAAGGCTCTTCTGCTGCGGTCTGATAAGAGAAACTTTTATGAGGTAATCAGAACCAAGCTGAAGTGGTCGGGAGGTCCCGATGATTGAAGAGCTTCACATCAAGAATTATGCCCTGATAGATTCTTTAACCCTGACTTTTGAGCGGGGATTCAATGTTCTCACCGGAGAAACCGGTGCGGGTAAATCTATACTAATCGGCTCCCTCGGGCTCCTTTTAGGGCAGAAGAGTTCCCCCGAGGCGGTGAGGGAAGGGGAGGAGTCTCTGGAAGTATCGGGAGTCGTTCTGGTGGGAAATAATCCCGATGCGACGGAATGGCTAACCGAGCGGGGCATCACGCCGGAAGAAGACCGGATCATCCTGAGGCGGATCGTTAAAAAGAACGGCCGCGGCGGCTGTTACATCCAAGGTGTGCCGGTGACCATCGCCGACCTGGAAGAACTGACCGCCGGTTTGGTGGATCTTCACGGGCAGCATGAGCATCAATCTCTCATGGGGGTCGACAACCACCGGAGGGTGCTGGACCGGTTTGCGGGGTGTGAGGATTTAGATCGTCAAGTCTACCAGAAGTTTGTCGAGCTGGCGGCCTTAAGAAAAGAACTGGATGCGGCGAATCTGGAAGAAAAAAACCGGCAGCGTGACATGGAGCTTCTTCAATTCGCCATGGAGGAAATAGACGGGGCTAAACTATCTCCGGATGAGGAGAAAGATTTAGAGGCGGAACGAGACCTCCTCTCTCAAGGGGAAAAACTGTTTTCCCACCTTGCTCAATTTCATGATGCGGTTTCGGTCGATGGGGGGCGGGCTCTTGGGTTGATACAGGAAGCCTTGGGGGCATTTCGGCGGGCGGTAGATATTGATTCATCCCAAGAGGATCTCTACCGGCGTTGGGAGAGCGCCTGTCTGGAGCTGGAAGATGTTTACCAGGGGGTGAGAAGTTATCAAGACTCGCTGGATTTTTCATCGCAGAGACTGGAGGATTGTGAGGGCCGCCTGGCGGAGATTCACAGACTCGGCAAGAAATACGGCCCTTCGGTGGCCGAGATTTTGGAATACCGAAAGACCGCCGAAGACAACTTGACCCGCCTGCAGAACTGGGAGGCGGACCGTGAAGCCCTGGCGGGCCGGCTGGGGGTCTTGGAAAAGGAGATTCTCTCTCTGGCTTCTACCCTTTCTCAGCGGCGTAAGGAAGGGGCCGGCCGGTTCTCGGAATTGATTCAGGAAAGGCTTGGCCGGCTGGGGATGACCAAGGCCCGGTTTCAGGTTGAAGTGGCTCTGCGGGAATCTTCTCCGGGGAAAAACAGCTGCGGGCCCCATGGTTGGGATAAGGTGGAATTTCTTATTTCTCCCAACACGGGAGAGCCGTTGAAGCCTCTTCGGTCCATTGCTTCGGGCGGTGAAATTAGCCGGATCATGCTGGCGTTGAAATCGGTGCTGGCCGATAAAGATGATATTCAGAGCCTGATTTTTGATGAGGTAGATGCGGGCATCGGCGGTGAGGTTGCTCTCTCGGTGGGAGACCATCTGGCGGAGTTGGGGACTCATAAACAGGTTCTCTGTATAACCCATCTTGCCTCCATAGCGGTTCGTGCCGATAAGCATATTAAGGTGGAGAAGGGAGTCGAAGCGGAACGTACGCTGACCCGCATT
>CAYYNJ010000301.1:571-4172 GCA_964472775.1 uncultured Spirochaetaceae bacterium | reverse complement strand
CCGGTATCTGCAGGAATTGGGTGAATTTGATACCAAGACTTCCAGCTGGATTAGGACCCCCGATGCTGTCAGAGCTCTAGGCGGAGCCCTCTTCGGAGATCGCCGGTTTGGGCGGGTCTTTATTTATCACAACACCGCCCCCTCTTACTATGGCGTCAGGGGATTTCGGGGGATGGTAAGAGTTTAAAATCGGGAGCACCGAAGGAGAAGGGGATGCTGCAGCGGATCATAGGAAAGATTGAGGCCTGGGGATCGTGGAGAACGGCTCTGCTTCTTTTTTTGGTTTCGGGATTCCTGGCGTTTATGATCATTTCTCAGGCTGGGGGAGCCCTGGCCATCGACGCCCGGTATACCATGGATGCCGCCGACTATTACACGGCGGAGACCTTCTATTCCAACCTGGAAAATCTGGGAGAAACGGGGCGAAGGACCTATCTCCTTATCCATCTTATCGACTACGTCTACATTGCCTTCTCTTATCCCTTCTTCTCCGTCATGATTTTTCTTGTCAGCCGGACGATGAAGAATTATCTGCGGTACCGCTGGTTTCTTCTGCTGCCCCTGGGGGCAGGATTTTTTGACTTGCTGGAAAATATCGGTATCGATCTGGCCCTACTTTTCTGGCCTTCAAGGATTCCCGTTTTCCCTGCCTTGTCCGGGAGTTTTACCACTCTCAAACTGGGAATCCTCTATTGTGTTTTCAGCCTCCTTGCCTGTCTGGGGCTGTTCCGGTTTGTGAGGGGGGCGATCCGCCTAGGAAAGAAATGGCGGGGCGGCAAATTCTAAAGGGTGTCTTCAGGATGGAAGAGGGTGATACGGTTCCGGCCGTTTTTTTTGGACTTGTACAAGGCTTCGTCCGCCCTCTCTAAGAGGGATTTTTCCGAAATGTTTTCGCCCGGCACATGGACGCTGACCCCGAGGCTCACGGTGACCCGGAGGGTTTGAGACTCCCAGGGAACTTCCATAACCTCTATGCCTGTGCGAACCCTTTCCGCCGCCATAAGAACCTGTTTCCTGTTTGTGTCGGGTAAGAGGACGGTGAACTCTTCTCCCCCGAACCGGGACAGGATATCCTCCTCACGGACGGTGCCTTTTAACACCTCCGCCAGGTGGATGATGACCTCATCTCCAGCGAGATGGCCGTAGGTGTCGTTGAAGTCTTTAAAATGGTCGATATCTAGAATGATGAGAGCGAAGGAGGCCTGGGTCCTGCGTGATCGGGCCAGCTCTTCGTTGACACGGTTGACGAAGAAGTTGTGGTTATAGAGTCCCGTTTTGGCATCACGAACCGAATGTTCGTAGTGGATGTTGTTCTGGATTCCCACGGAGGTGAATTTAAGCAGGCTGTCGATGTAGGATATTTCTGCAGGGGTGTATTCCTTCGAAAGAATCTTGGGGCCGAATAAGATAATGCCGTAGAGCCCCGAGAGGCCCTTGATGGGGACGATAATTTCGGGGTTAAACTGCCGGAGGGGTTCGATGGTCCCGGGATTCTCTATTTCATACTCGAAAATGCTGAAACTTGTGGTCCCCGAGTAGCGCCGGAAGAACGCTTCGTAGGGTTCAAGAGACTCGATCTCCAGATTGTTGGGGCTTATTTTCATGTTGTGATAGCCGTAGGTCTTGATTTTATTGACCGTGATTCCCTCGTTGAGGATGAAAACCAGATCGGTGGGGATGAACTTTTCCGAAAGGCATTTTATGACGTAGGTAACAAGTTCATCCACCGATTCCTTGAGAAAGATATCATAGGCTTCGTTGAGAAGTTCTCCCCGGTACTGATTGGCGACCCGAAGCTCTTCCAGATAATCGAGCAGCCCTATTTCCTTGAGAAGGTTGTAGTTGCTGATAAGCAGCGGGTTCTCTGAAAGTTTTTCCCAGTCCATCAACGATAATGTACTCTTAATTCACCGGGAGAGCAAGGCTTCTTCGGGAAGCAGCGGGTTTTCCGGTTCTATGATTTTGACGGAAACTTGATTGAGCTGGGAGAGCCGATGCCCCCCGCCGGTACGGAGGATAAGGACCCGTCATGATCAGAAAGGCCGGACCCGGTTCCTGGAAAAGTTGTTTCAGATTAACGAAAAGAGGAAGAAAACATGAAAAAATGCCATAACACCGAAAAAGATGAACTTCTCGCCTGGCTGGCAGCCCGGCCGGCGGAGAACTGCTTCTTTATCGGGGACATAGAAAATTTTGGCCTGGAAACCGATTTTTTGGAAATTTGGCGGACCCCGGAAGGGGGAGCCCCCCAGGCCCTCTTGATGAGGTACTACCGGTTCTACCAGATCACCGCCGGGGAAGAAGGGCCGGCGGGGCTGGAAGCGGCGGCACGGCAGATTCTCAGGGATTCCCAGGGTATTTCTGTGGCGGGGCTGGAGCCGGCGGTCCGGGGGCTGTCGGAGCATCTTCCCTTGCAGGATATTCGGGTTACCTTCCTGGCGGAACTGACCGGGGAAACCTTCCGGGATCCCGGAGAAGGCCTGCCCACCGAACCGGCGGGGGTGGAAGATATTGACGATTTGTTTGAGTTTCAAAAAAGCATTGATGAGTTTGAAATGGATGAACGGCACCGGGAAAGCTTCGGAAACGAAATAAGAACCGGGACGGGCCGGACCTGGCTGATCCGGGAGGGCCGCCGTATCGTGGCCTCCGCCACCATCACCGCCGAGAACAGCCGCAACGGCATGATCATCGGTGTTGCCACGGCGCCGGACCGCCGGGGCCGGGGTTACGCCCGGACCTGTGTCGCCCGGCTCTGCCGGGAGATGACGGCGGCGGGGAAGAGTGTGGTGCTCTTCTACGACAATCCCGAGGCGGGCCGTCTCTACAAAGATTTGGGTTTCCAGGATATCAACCGATGGGCCATGGCTAAGCTGGGATAAGATTCGCCGCCGCCTGGGCCATGAAAGGCGGCGGCAGGTTTTTATCCACGGTTGTGGACACTAACTAATCAATCCGGCGGTCCTCTTCCATCCTTTGAAAAATATCCTCCAGGTTTCCGGTGAATCCAGCCGGATCACCTCTACCCCCAGGGCTCTCATCCCTTTCAGGGCGCCGTCATCTTCCCGGGCCGCCCGGGTGACCACCCGGATCTTTTTTCCCGCCCGGGCCGCCGCGGCGGAGGAGTAGATGACCGGGCCCCCGGTGAATCTCTGAACCCCGTCAATGTAATGCATAATATCTTTGGAAATATGACCGATCATGGTTATGTCCATTAGAGATTCTCCTTCTGTGGTGCTGCCATTTAAAAAAGCCTGCGGTTGACCCAGTCAACATCCTCCAGCCTTCTTTTCTCCGATAAAAACGACGAAAGAACCTCCCTGAGAAGATCCACGTTGTTGGTGGTGATGGAATACACCCCCATCATGGCCAGTTCCCGCATGGTCTGTCTGTCATCCACGGTCCAGACAAAAACAGGAATGTCAAAAAGCCGGGAATATCCCATGAGCCCCGGCCGCATATCTTTACTCGAAATGTTTAAACCAAAGCAGCCCAGTTGTTCTGCCTCTTCCATCATGGCCAAGACATACTTGCTGTAGTCTTCGAACTCTCCGGTATCCCAGGACCGGGCGTTGTAGAGAACCCGGGCTTCGGGAAGAGC
>CAYYNJ010000301.1:0-561 GCA_964472775.1 uncultured Spirochaetaceae bacterium | reverse complement strand
TCCTTAAGTGTTGGTTCAGCAGTCTTTTTTTCGTCCTTGCCGCATCCTGAAAAGAGGAAGGGACCCGAGTCCTTCTTTTTTTTCACCATCTTTGCGGCGGGCAAGACGGCGCTGTATTCCTTAATATCCAGGTTAAGGCAGATGGAGTGGTGGTGGCAGAGGTCGATGGCCTCTTCCAGGGTGAGAACCTCCGGATATACCGCCTTAATCTCCGCCAGGGTCCGGCGCGAGAGCAGGGGGCCTCCCCCGGGAGGCCAGGCATCATGGCTCAGGATGGCGGCGTTGTCGGCGGTGCGCCGGACATCGATTTCGATGATGTCCGGCCGTTTCTCCAGGGCCTTCTCCAGGTAGATGCGGCTGTTGGCCGGGGCTTCCAGGCCGCCGCTGTGGATGGTGATGAGGGTTTTTGTGCGTACCATCATTTGAGACTCATGGAGAAGCCCTTGGTGTAGTACTTGTACACGAAGCTTGAGAAGAGAAGAACCGGCAGGGTGGTCAGGAGACCGATCCCCATCAGATGTCGCCACGTGGTCTCATACTCTCCGATGTAGTTGAAGATAA
>CAYYNJ010000300.1:0-4197 GCA_964472775.1 uncultured Spirochaetaceae bacterium | reverse complement strand
GGAAGCGAGAAATGACAATGCGGTGGTGGAAAGGCAGACGACACTTGGTCTTGAAGGCGTCTCCGAGGCTCAGCTTAATAAGGTAACCATCGCCTATGAACCGGTCTGGGCCATTGGAACGGGAAAAACCGCCACGCCCCAGGATGCCGATGATATCCACAAGGTTATTAGAAACTGCATCACCGGTCTTTATTCCCCGGCGGCGGCGGAAAACATGATCATCCAATACGGCGGGTCGGTTAAACCCGATAATGCCAAGGATCTTATGACCATGGAAAATATCGATGGAGCCCTGGTGGGCGGAGCGGCTCTGACGGCGGAGAACTTTGTGCCCATCGCTTCTTACGACAAATAGACCTAAAGGGAAAAACCTCTCGATTTATCGTTTCAGGGCTTTTCCCTTTTTCTGTTTTCCTGTAATATGAACCGATAAATTTATTTGAATGGGAGAATTGTCCATGGGAATTTTAGGAATCATCCTCCTAATTATCTTTGTAATAACCGCCTTGCTGCTCATTTTTATTGTTCTTATTCAGGATGATCAGGGTGATGGTATCGGCGGCCTCTTCGGCGGTGGTTCTTCCAGTGCCTTTGGGTCGTCCGCCGGCAATGTTTTAACCAGGTTCACCACCATTTTGGGTGCCATTTTCTTGGTTAGCTCCTTTGGTCTGGCCTGGCTGAACCGCTCGGGATCCGAAAGTGATTTAATCCGGGCAGCCCGCACCCAAAGCGCCACGGAAAACTCTTCCGAATGGTGGAGCGGCGAAGAAGAAAACAGCGGAAATTAGGGTTTCCGCAGGATTCAGGAGAGGCCGGCTTTGCCCTGGGCCTCTCTTTTTTTGTAACAACCACCGGGAGGAACCATGCGAATAGCTGTCGTTTACTTTGGTGAAAAGGAAAAAAAGCGGCTCTCGGAAGTAGCCCTCGCCCTGGGCTCGGGACTGGAGAATCAAGGCGCCCAGGTCGAAGTCTATGACTATAAAGATCTGACCAGGCCCCTCTCTCTTTATCAATTTCTTGTGGTGGGAACCGAAAACCAGGGCGGATTCGGCGGAAAAATCCCCCCCCAGATGTCCCAGTTTCTTAAAAACTCGGGAACCCTCGGCAGCAAAAGATGCTGCGCCTTTGTCCTCCGCCGCGGATTCAGGGCTAATAAAGCCTTGCTGAATCTGATGCGGCTCATGGAAAAAGAGGGGATGTTCGTGGTGAATTCTGCTCTGCTGCTCTCTCCCGAAGAGTCTCGTTCCTTCGGTAAAACCCTGAACATCGAACACAAACGTTGAAAAACCCGAGACATTGCCCTACACTAATACAAATTTCTTATAAGGACAGAAATACTGTGAAAAAAACAATAGGCATTTTATTGATATTGGCTCTGTTTACCGGAACCGCCGGCGCCCAGTCTTTACTGGATAAGCAGGTTGCTTCGGTTAATTTGATTAAACCTGAAAGGATCTCGCAGATTCAGCTTAATCGGCAGCACGCTCAGATCGAAGCGTTGAGAAATCAGACCGGTCAGGGGGGCGCTCCCGTAACAAAACAGCAGGTCCTTGAATTAATGATCTCCGAGATGCTGGTTAATCAGGGAATTGAAAGAGAAGGGATCACCGTATCTAAACCGGAAATCGATGAAACCGTGGCCCAACAGAAGGCTTCGGTGGAACAGCAGAACAGCGTTACCCTTACGGATGCCCAGTTTCAGGCCGCCATTGCTCAGCAGATGGGCATGGCCTGGAACGATTATCTTTCTCAGATTGAATTACAGCTTAAACAGCAAAAGCTTCTCTTAAAGCTGAAATCTGATGTGATTGCCCAGGGCGAGACACCGCCTACCTTCGCTGAAATTGAATCGTTTTACCGGAAAAACCGCAGCCAGTTTACCAACCCTGATATCATCAGGTTCAGCCATATCTTCATCTCCACCGACGAATTGTCCTCTCAGGAGAAAACCCAGGCCCGAAATAGAGCCGATGAAGTCTACCGCAAACTGCAGAACGGCGGAACCTTTGAATCTCTGGTGGCAGAGTATAGCGACGATACCCGGTCCCGTTACCGCGGAGGCGATGCCGGTTATCTGGCCATCAACGATACTCGTCCCGCCCAGGTTTTCGGGCAGAGCTTTGTGGATACCCTCTTCGGCATGGAAGAAGGGGAAACCTCCCGGGTTTTATCTTCCAACAGGGGATATCACATCGTCAAACTCACCGAGTACCGGGAAGCCCGGATCCTTACCTTAACCGATGCCATTACCCCCGACTCCAATGTGACGGTAAGGGACTATATTTCCCAGGGTCTATCCTCCCAGAAGCGTCAGCAAGCCATGGAAAAGGCGCTGGAAGAGATGGTGGCGGATTTACGCCGTCAAGCCGAGGTGACCATCTATGCGGAGAACATCAATTAATGGGGTCCCGCCGGCGAGGTAGGGTCCTGGCCTTTCAGGCCCTTTTTAGCCACGAGGTTTCTCCCCAGCCCCTGGAAGATCTGTTGGAGTACCCCTGGCTCACCCCGGAGGAGAGGGATAAGTTTCCCGACGATTCCAGGCTTTTCGCCCGTTTTCTTGTATCAGGTACCATCGAAAAGATATCCGAGGTGGATGAACTGATAAAGGAACAGCTGGAGCACTGGGATTTTACCCGTCTGGCCAAGGTGGACTTGGCCATCCTTCGTCTCAGTGTCTATTCCTTGAAGTATCAGCGGGACATTCCCCAAACCGTCACCATCGATGAAGCGGTGGAGATCGCCCGGGATTACGGGTCCGATGACTCCTACCGTTTTATCAACGGTGTACTCGACGGCGTCAGAAAGAGGCTGGATACCGACTGATCCATGAAAAGAATACCGGGGAAAAGACTTTTGCTCTACCTTCTCTCTTCCCTGGCCATCCTTTTCCTGTTTTTTCTTATTTTCTTCACTTATCAGCGGCTTCAGGATAAACGCCGGCAGGCCATCCTCGGCAGCGTCTTAAAAGAAGTCGACGAGCTCATGGGCCGAGGTTTTCTCGTCGAATCGAGGGAACTTTTAGATGGCCTGGTTCCCCGGGGCCGGACATCCGGGTTCCACGCCAACGAATTCCTCCGGTTATTAAAGCGGTATCATCTTTACGGCCGCCAAACCGATGACTGGGCCCCCTATGTGGAGGTGGCCCGGACCGCCAGGGAGAATTATCCCGGCAGGGTAGACCTGGCGGCCTTGGCCGTCTACGGCCTGCTCAGGGAAGGTTCTTGGGAAGCCGCCGCCGACCTGGCCGGGTACTTGGACGATTCACCCTTTTCCAGCCTCAAGGCGGAATTGCTTATGCGTTCCGGAAAGTGGACACTGGCAGACCCTGGTGATCTAGGCCCCCAGGGGGCGGTCTTTTTTAATTCGGAACCGGAACTTCTTGTCGCCGCAGGAGATGCCACGGGGCTCGAGCCATTTTATAGGGATGCGGCCCTTATTTTCATGGGCCGGGGCGATTTTGAATCAGCCCGGGCGATACAGCGGAAATATTTAAATGACGGGAATTCCCTTTTCAATTTCTATTTAACCCTGGATCTTCAAGATTGGCAAAACGCCCTGGGTTATTGGGATAACATATCATCGAGTCTAGAAAGCGGCGATATCCTTTTAAAGGGTGATATTCTGATGCGGCTGGGGCGGTTTCAAGCGGCCCGCCAATTCTACGCCGCCCATATCACTTCGTCATCTGAACCATCCTGGCCGGCCTTCTATAACCTGGCATGGCTCCAGGAGGGCAGAGAAAAGGAAAGCACCCTTCTTCAAGGTTTAAACAGGTTTCCCGATGAAGAGAAGCTGAATCTAGCCTATACCCGCCATCTCATTTCTGAAAACCGGGAAGATGAGGCCTTGGTATTGCTGGAAGATATGATTCCTCGGCAAATTCTAGGGCTCCAGGGTGAGTTAATTCTTTTGAGGCTTTTAGAGGCCCGGCGCAGCGGGTCTTACCTGCAGGGGCGTTATTGGGAATTGGTTAACGATTATCCCTTAGCCCCCGAAGCGGCCCAGGCTCTGGTACATTATGCCCTGGTTTGGGGGCAACGGTCCGATGCGGAAACGGCTTTTTTACGGGCAGAAAAAAACCTGGGAACACAACCGTGGATACAGCATTGGCGGGGAATCAGTGCCGCCTTGGACGGCCGTATTGAGGAAGGAGAAAAGTACTTCCGGGCAGCCTTGGAGACAAACCCGGCCCCCGAT
>CAYYNJ010000299.1:0-4203 GCA_964472775.1 uncultured Spirochaetaceae bacterium | reverse complement strand
GATCAAGTCGTTCTCGAGGATGGCTTTAATCCATTCGTATCCGGCGTTGGGGGTGGTCAGCTGGATGTCCTTGCCGAAGTATTCCTTGTAAGCCGCGGCGATCTGGTCGGCGATTTCCGGCTTGGTCACCATGGTGAGGAAGTTGGCGTTTACCCCTTCCTGGAAGGGATTCTTGAACTGGAAATTCCCCGCCCATTCCGGGGAGGTTAAAGCCCAGATGTTGTCGAAGGGGGGTGTGGCCGCGTCTTCATCATTGTAGATAAAAACCTTGTTGATGAAGGAGAAGGCCAGGGGATTCTGGAACTCCGCCGGTATGACGTCTTTCATGGTGGGGGGAACATAGTTGTAGAGATAACCGAGGTTCATCAGTTCTCCCATCACCCGGCCGCCGTCCTGGGCCAGGACAAAGTCGGCACCCTTGGCGCCGGTGCTTCCTTCCTTGGAGATTTTCTCCACCAGCTCGAAGTCTTTCAGGTTGGTGGCCTCTACTTCGATACCGTATTTTTCGGTAAAAAGCTTGGCGGCGTTGGCGATACGGCTGGTGACGGCGTATACCACCACCTTGCCTTCCGCCTGGGCGGCGGCTACCAGTTCGTCATGGGTCATGGGGGTCTCTTCCACCACCGGTGCGGGGGCCTCTTCCTGGGCTCCTCCGGCAAAGAGAAAGGTTCCCGAGAGCAGGCACAGCACCAGGCCGAGCACCGCCGCTTTGGTCAATTGTTTCATCTTGCGCTCCTTTTGTTAAGAAATGTTAACAATTCTATGTTAAGGGATCTTAACGCAGCTGTCAATGAAAAGTTGCGGAGAACCCGAAGAAGTAAGAGGCTGGTAACAGTCAAATCCAGGGCTGCCGGGAACACACCCCCCGCTCGGTCGGCGGGGCCGGCTCGCGGGGAGGCGTGTTCCCTCCGCCCTGGATTTGCCGGGATCAGCGGTTTTGCTTCTTTGGGGTCTCCTTGTTTGGCTGTTTTGGGGCGTGGGGAGCTGATGCGGGGCGGGGGAAGGTGTCCGCCGCTGGTGGCGGTTGGAACTTGACAAATATGATAGCAAATGGTTATATATAAAAAGTTATATAAAGACCCTTGGAATCCAAAAAAGAAAGATAGACAACATATCATGATAACGATATAATATGACTACGTTATTTTTGGAGGTGCCAATTGCCTATAATCAGACCAAGCGCAGATTTGAGAAATAATTACTCGGAAATCTCAGAATTTTGTCACCATAATACAGAACCAGTTTTTATCACAAAAAACGGTCTAGGTGATTTAGCTGTTATGAGCATTGAAACTTATGAAATGCTCATAAACCAAATTGACTTATACAAAAAAATAAACGAGGGGCTGAAAGATGTAAGTGAGGGTAGATATGAGGAGGCCTCCATCGTAATTAATAGAATCAAAGAAAAGCTAAATGTTTAAAATAAACATTACTGAAAAAGCAGAGATAGACGTCCTTGAGAACGCTAAGTACATTAAAGATGTACTTCATTCAGAAATTGCTGCTAACGGTCTAGTGAATGATTTTTTCAGATCAATACAAAAGTTAGCTAATAATCCCCAGTATTATCCATTAGTCAATAATGATTTATTAAAACCGTATGGAATAAGATTCTTACAAATAAAAAACTATACTGTTTTTTTTAATGTTGAAATAGAAAATAAGCAGGTTTTCATTTTGAGATTCATTTATTCAAGAAGAAATTGGAATGTATTATTGGGAGAAGAGTTTCTAACAACTGGTTCAACTTGACAATTCCTTCGTAATTGCAAGTTTACAAAATGATATAAAGGAGCTGCTTTGAACAGGAAAAATGTGTTTCCCCTTTTTCTCATCACCCTGGCCTTCTTTGCCCTGGGGTTTGTCAATATTCTCACCGCTTACCTGGCCCTGGCGTGTATGGCCCTGCCCTTTATCATCCTGGCCCGGCAGAAGAAGAAGAGCTGGTGCCAGGGCCTCTGTCCCCGGGCGGATCTTTTGAGCCGGCTGAAGCCGGTTTCGGCGGGAAAGGCGGCTCCCCGGGCTCTGACTTCGGACCGGGTCAAACGGGGGGTGCTGACCTACTTCTGTATGAACCTCTTATTTATCACCCTGTCTACCTTCATGGTCTCCCAAGGGCAGATGGCCCCCATCGACAGGGTCCGATTTCTCATCGCCTTTCAGATTCCTTGGGAAATGCCCCAGCTTCTGACCTTTGAGGGGATCTCCGGTACGGTGATTCACCTGGCCTTCCGGCTCTACTCTCTCATGTTCACCTCCACCGTGGCGGGGGTGGTGCTGGCCCTGCTCTACAAACCCCGAACCTGGTGTACGGTGTGTCCCGTCAACACCCTCTCGGATGCAGCGCTGGAAAGGATCCATGCCGTCGAATCTCCGGGGAGTTGACACCCCGGGTCGAGCCTGACCTGGTTCTGATAAGGATCTAACTTGACCATTTTTCTCCCCCTTTAAGATTGACCCCTGTTCTCCTTCCGTATTAGAATGCCCCATCATCATTAATTCCGAGCCGCATCCACCTGTAGCGTAAAAAAAGTATGGGGATGCGGCCGTGGCCGGCCCGGCAGGGCGGCCAGAAGGGTTCCGCGGGAAACGGCGGTTCCTTCCGTTATTGTAAAGGAGAAAAAGATGAAAAAGCAGCTCATGCTGGCGCTTTTCTGCGCCTGCGCCGTGTTCGCCCTGTCTGCGGGCGGACAGTCCGAATCCGCCGGGACCCCGGCGGAACCGATCCGAATCAAGATGGCCACCACCACCAGCACCGACAACTCGGGACTCCTGGGAGTCTTGGTCCCCGCCTTTACCGAGAAGACCGGTATCGAGGTGGATGTCATCGCCGTGGGTACCGGTACGGCCATCGCCTACGGGGAAGCGGGAGACGTGGATGTGGTTTTCGTGCACGCCCGGGCCCGGGAAGACGCCTTCGTGGCCGACGGCTACGGGGTGAACCGGAAAGATGTGATGTACAACGACTTCGTCATCCTGGGGCCTCCCTCCGATCCGGCGGGAGTGAAGGGCGTGGAAACCGCAGCGGAAGCCCTGGCGGCCATCGCCGCGGCGGAGGCGGACTTTGTCTCCCGGGGGGACGATTCGGGGACCCACATCAAGGAGAAATCTCTCTGGTCTGCCGCAGGGGTCACTCCCGCGGGCCGCTGGTACAAGGAAGCGGGGCAGGGCATGGGGACGGTGATCACCATGACCAACGACCTGGGGGGCTACACCCTGACCGACCGGGCCACCCACTTGGCCATGAAGGACTCCTGGGATCGCGGCGGAACTGGCCCTCGAAGGCGATAAGGTTCTCTTCAATCCCTACGGTGTCATCGCCGTGAATCCCGACAAGCATCCCCACGTTAAATTCGAGGCGGCCATGGCCTTCATCGACTACGTGGTGTCCCCCGAGGGACAGAAGGTGATCGGCGATTTCAAAGTGAACGGCGAGCAGCTCTTCTACCCCGACGCCCGGTAGAGGGATTTTATGGAGGGTTATCTGGTACGGGCACTGGGGTTGATTTTTTCCGGAGACCGGGAGGTTTTCTTCATCGCCGGAACGACCCTGCACCTGGCCTTGTCATCCACCGTGCTGGCGACCCTCCTGGGAATTCCCCTGGGCATCGCCCTGGGGTTTTCCCGATTCCCCGGCAAGAAGGGGCTCAAGGTCATTTTCAACAGCCTTATGGGCATCCCCACCGTGGTGGTGGGGCTTTTTGTCTATTCCCTGATTTCCCGGCAGGGGCCCTTGGGTCCCTGGGGGCTTCTTTTTACCCGTCAGGGTATCATCCTGGGGCAAACCATACTGATCCTTCCCGTTTTAACCACCATCGTCTGGACCACCCTGGACGGAGTTGATCCCCACCTGGTGGAGACCCTGGAAACCTACAACCTTTCCCCCCTCCGGCGGTATTTATTAATCCTCCGGGAAGTGAAGAAACACATCCTTCTGGGTATCGTCACCGGCTTCGGCCGGGTGGTGGGAGAGGTGGGGATCTCCATGATGCTGGGTGGGAATATCCGCTGGTACACCCGGACCATCACCACCGCCATCAGTTTGGAGACCAGCAAAGGGCAGTTTGAGCAGGGCCTTGCCCTGGGGGTCATCCTCTTGGTGCTTTCCCTGGGGGTCAACATCCTGCTCAACTGGGGTCTGAGGGAAGCGGGTCGCAAGCTATTTTCAGAAACGAGACCTCGGCCCTAAAACCCAGGCCC
>CAYYNJ010000298.1:0-4211 GCA_964472775.1 uncultured Spirochaetaceae bacterium | reverse complement strand
GGGGGGCGAGTTCACCCATGACACCCCCCTGGGAAGCAGGGAGGTGTTATCCTACTTTTCTCCCGATTCGGTATCACCCTTTTATTATCTTGCCTTTGACGCACCGCCGGAAACCCTGGTTCTTAAGGCGGGAGGTGAAGATACCGTATGCCCCCGATGGTTCCTGGAAGACACCACGGTGTTGTTGAAACAGAATACCCTGGATGCCCGGATTAGGGGGGCGGAAATTCAGTTTTCCCGGTTCGGTTTTGGTGAATCTCCCAGCCTCATTCAGCCCTACCTGGAGGCCGGTTTCCCCGCCCTTATGATGACCGGGGAAGGAACCCTGGCCGAGGAGGATTGGGAAGACTGGACAGGCCGGATGCTGCTATTTTTCACCCAGTTCATGGAACAATCGGCCCGGGGGTTTTCCGCCGAAGAAGATATTCACTACCTCTTTTTCCAGTGGGGCGACAGGTACATCATCATCCCTGAAACCGAATACATGATAGCCCTTATTGTCC
Source organism: uncultured Spirochaetaceae bacterium (assembly GCA_964472775.1). Taxonomy (GTDB): domain Bacteria; phylum Spirochaetota; class Spirochaetia; order UBA9216; family UBA9216; genus CAYYNJ01. The sequence goes on along the minus strand of CAYYNJ010000298.1, from coordinate 3,708 downwards.
TTTTAGCGGCCCTGCTTCTCTATCCCTTTTTTGCCCGGCGGCGGTTTCGGCGCTACACCTGGCTCATCCGGCACCATCTTTGGATACTTCCCGCCCTGGTGGCTTTAACCTATCTTTTTCTTCTCTTAGGCACCTTATCGGTGGATGCCCTTTTCCTGGTATCGAATAATACCGAACTCTGGAAAGCGGTGCCGGTGCCCCTCTATCTTCTTAAATTCACAGGAGCCCTGCTTTTCTCGGCGTTACTCTACGGAGTTTTCAAACGGCTCCCCTTCTCCCGGAAGGGGAATTTCTACTCCGCCGCGGCGCTGCAGCTTTTGTTTGTCGACCTTTTGGTGATAAGTTTTATCAACATTTCCTTTTCTTACTATATTTTGTGGACCTTTATTTTTACCTTTTTCTTCACCATTTTCCGGCGGAAGGAATTGAAGCTGGCAGCCCTTCTCCTCTCCATGGTTTGGCTGTTTATCTTCCTGGTTCAGATTTTCTCTTACCCCCAGGAAGACTTGATCGGAATCCTCCTCCTTTCCCGGGTGAAGGGAAACCTTCTCCAGGCCCTCATCCTGCTGCCCTTTATCTTCCTTATCATCCGCCTATCGTTTCTTTTTTTCGTGCCCCGTAAAAAGACCCGAAAAGTCATTTTCCGGGCTACCCTGGGAACCCTGTCGCTGATTTGGGCGGGATTGTTCCTCCTTTTGCTCGGCCTGAATCCTTACGGACCGGATCACCCCCAGCCCGTCACCATTAACGATCAGGTTTGGAAGGATCCCCAGCGCCGGGTCATCACCGTATCCAGTCCCGCCCCCCTGCCCCTGGAAACAATCTCTTACCGGGGCGGATCCATCCCTCTTGATCCGGGGGGACGAAGCAGCCTGTATTCCACCAACATTCTCCCGCCCTCGCCGGAAATCCTGCTGGAAGAACGGCTCTTTCTGCGGCGCCGGGAGGTAAACATCACCATACAGCCCCGGGACACTATTGCCCCTCCCGCCTTAATCACCCTCCAGCTGACCGCTCCGGAAGAAGTGGTTATCCTGGATTCGAACTTTCCCTACACCCTGGGAACCCCCGATACCGCCGGCTTGGTGGAGGTCCATATCGGCGCCGATCCTCCCCTGACCCAAACCATCTCCCTGATTGTCCCCGACACGCAGGTCCTGGAGATAACCGTATCGGTGGTGGTCCGGCACCCCCGGGAAGATCAAACCATTCAAGGCAGTAGTTACCGACTCGAGGAAGTACAGACCTACCGGCAAAGCTTTACCCTCCCCGCCGAGGAGGAGGAAGCCCTCAATGGGTAAGGTCTACTTTCACGTGGACCTGGACGCCTTTTACGCCTCGGTGGAACAGGCAGATCATCCCGAACACCGGGGCAAACCGGTGATTATCGGAGCCCAGCCGGGCCATCGGGGAGTGGTGGCGGCCTGCTCCTATGAAGCCCGGGTATTTGGAGTCCGTTCCGCCATGCCCATATCCGAGGCGTACCGGCGCTGTCCCGGGGCGGTTTACCTTCCCGTGAGGATGGCCCGCTACCAGGAAGTATCCCGCCAGATCATGGGAATCTTCGGGGAATTTACCCCGGAAGTCCAACAGATTTCGGTGGACGAGGCGTTTCTCAACATGACGGGCACCGAAAGACTGTTCGGCCCGCCCCCCCAGGCAGCCCGGGCGGTGAAAGACCGCATTAAGTCCGCCACGGGTCTCACCGCTTCGGTGGGCATCGCTCCCAACCGCTACCTGGCCAAGATCGCCTCGGATCGGGATAAACCGGACGGCCTGACCCTGGTTAACCCCGGAGAAGAAGTCGCCTTCATGGACAGCCTCAAGCTGAAGGATCTCTGGGGTCTGGGGTCCAAAACCCTGGAAAGGCTGGAGGAGCTCAACGTCCTCACCGTCGCTCAGCTCCGCAGTTTTGATCTGGGGAGCCTCTCGGCCATCCTCGGCAAAGGAGGCGGCGGGTTTCTCTACCACGCCAGCCGGGGGATAGACCCGGGGATCATCGACGAGAATCCCAAATCCCGGTCCCTCTCCAACGAAATCACCCTGGAAGAGGACAGTTCGGACCGGAAAACTCTGGAGGCGCTCATACTGGACCTCTCCCACCAGGTGATATTCCGAAGCCTATCCGAAGAAGCCCGAAGCAGCACGGTGGTACTGAAGCTCCGGTTCCACGATTTCACCTCCACCACCGCCCAGATCAGCCTCCGTCACCCCGTTTCCTCCACCGAAGAGCTCTACCGGCACTGCCGGGATCTTCTGAATAAACGGTGGGACGGCCACACCCCGGTCCGTCTGGTGGGGGTGGGTCTAGGCCAGGTACAAACCGGCCCGGTGGAACAGCAGGGAGAACTTTTTGAGGATCCGTCGGACCGTCAGAAAAAGGTAGAGGAAGCGGTATTGAACATCCAGAGGAAGGGACAAAAGGTGATCAAGGCCACCATGCTGGAGAGAAGAAAAACCAAGCCATGAACCCCGGATGAAAACTTTCGAATATTTTTATTTATCTTCTCAGGCCATGGAGGGGGCGCTACCCTCTTTCTTGCCTTTTATATATAATGATACCCAAGGTTGGAATTTCAATAATCTCTGACTTTTGGAATTCCCTCTAACCTAACAGAACAAATTCGTTAAATCAGGATAGTTTATTATGAGCGAGAACATGAATGACCAGAGTTTTGAAGCCCTTTTGGAAGACAGTTTTACCGACCTAGGGCCTTTTGAACCGGGACAGCAGATTGAAACCACGATTGTATCCATAGCTGGTGATAGCATCTTCCTCCAATTGAGCGGCAAAAGCGAGGGGATCCTCGAAGCGGCGGAAATGATGGATAAGGAGGGGAACCTTACCGTTAAAGAAGGGGATACGATAAAAGTCTTTTTCCTGGAGGCAAAAAACAGTGAATTGTTGTTTACCACCAGGATCAGCGGAACCAAGGCCGGCCAGGCGGTTCTTGAGAACGCCTTTAACAGCGGTATTCCCGTGGAGGGGGTTGTCGAAAAAGAAATCAAGGGCGGGTTTGAAGTAACCATCGGAGAAAGCAGGGCTTTCTGCCCCTATTCCCAGATGGCCCTCCGGCGTGTTGAGAATGCCGCCGCCTATGTGGGCCGGCATCTGACCTTCAAAATTATTGAACACGGCGAGAACGGCCGCAATATCCTGGTTTCCCATCGGCAGATTCTGGAGGAAGAACGAAAGTCTCAAGTTGAAAAACTGAAGAAATCTCTTGCCCTGAATGATGTGGTTAAGGGAACGGTCAAACAAATTGAGAACTTTGGCGCCTTCGTAGATTTGCAAGGAATCCAGGCCCTTCTTCCTGTCTCGGAAATCAGCAGGACCAGGATTGAAGACATCTCCACGGTGCTTTCGGTGGGTCAGGAGATTGAAGCAAAGATCATCAATCTGGATTGGGCGAACCAGCGTATCTCTTTGAGTATGAAGGCCCTCCTGCCCGACCCCTGGGATACGGCCCAAGAAACCTATAAAAAGGGAACAAAACACAAGGGAAAGGTGGTACGGGTTACCAATTTCGGCGCCTTTGTCAATCTTGAACCCGGCCTGGACGGTCTTATCCCCCTGTCGTTTCTCAAGGGCGATACCGATTCCCGAGATGTGAATCCCCGGGACTTTGTGAAAACCGGCGAGACTCTGGATGCTATACCGACGTGGTATGTGAGGTGCAGTTACGCACGACACTTCAGGACGCCTGG
>CAYYNJ010000297.1:0-4212 GCA_964472775.1 uncultured Spirochaetaceae bacterium | reverse complement strand
TTGCTAAATTTTTTAATAAAGTAGCTGGATTATATAAAATAGATGAAACGCAAGTAAAAGGAAAAGCAGACGTAAGAGAAACAGAACAAGAAATAAAATATATTAAATCCCAACCCGCCGGAAGAATCATGAGGATCCGGGAGAGGGCGAAGAGGGGGGTTTTAATGAGAACTCCGGAGAGAACCGCCGAAATGGCGTGGGGGGCCAGGGCATGGGCATCGGGAAGCCAGCCGTAGAGGGGCATCACCGCCACCCGGATGGCCACCGCCGCCGCCACCAGGCTGAGAGAAACCAGGGCCAGTATTCCGCCGCCGTCGGGAAGGGCCCGGAGGCCGGCGGCGATACCCTGATAGGAAAGGGCTCCGGTGAGCCGGTAGAGACCGAAAAAGCCGATGAGAAAAAATACCATCGCCGTGGCGGAAACCATGAGGTAGGAGAAGGCCGCCAGAAAGGCGCCGGGTTTTTCCGATTTGGCCACCAGGACATAGGAAGCTATACCCATCACTTCCAGCCAAACAAAGTGGTTGAAAAGGTCCACCGTCATGGCGGTGGCGGCCAGGGCGGCGGTTTGGATGAGGAAGATGCCGCTGAACCCCGGCCCCCGGGGGCCCGCCCCCAGGGAGTAGATGTAGGCGGCAGCGGCCACCGAGTATCCCAGGAGAATCACCAGCCACGCCAGGCCGTCGAAGCGGTAGATGATGCCGACCCCGCCGAACCAGTTGCCCATGACGATCTGCAGGGTCTCTCCTGAGAGAACCAGGGGGAGTCCCCAGGCCAGGGCCAGCCACGGAAGACCCAGGCCGATGAAAACGCCGGCATACTCCACGGCCTTTTCGGTCTTGCCCCGGAAGAACGCCTTGGCGCAGAAGGCCAGGGCGGCCCCGAGGATGGGCAGGTAAACCGGCGCCATCATGATATCAGGAGGCTTCATCATGAATCTTCCTCCGGATTTCATCGATGTCGAAGGTTCCGGCAAAACGGTAGAGCCGGAAGGCCATGGCCAGGGCCAGGGCGGTGATGCAGACACCGATGACGATGGCGGTGAGCATCAGGGCCTGGGGTACGGGGTCCACGATTTGGGTTACCCCCTCGGCCATGATGGGGGTGTTCTTTCCTATCCGGGATCCCTCTAAGATGAAGAGGATCACCACCGCGCTGTTGATGATGGTGAGGCCGAAGATCTTTTTGATGATGTTCTTCCGGGCGATGATGCCCCAGAATCCGATCAGGAAAAGAAGGAGAAGAAGGATGCGGTCTATCACTATTCCACCCTCCCCATCATGGCCACGCACATGAACCCTATGCCCGCCCCCACCTTGAGCCCTATCACCGCATTCAGGACGACGATATAGCTCACCGGCGAAGCCCCCAGTCCGGCTAGGGGGTTGCCGAAAAAACCGGAACCCGTCACCATCCCGGCCAGGGCGGCAAGAATCAGGGAGAGAAACCCCGCCGCTTCGATCCGGGCTAACACCCCCGCCTCCTGGAGCAGGGTGGATCCTTCGGACTTGCTGCCCAGGGCGATGAAGACGATCCCCGAGGCGATAACCACACCGCCCTGAAAACCTCCGCCGGGAGAAAGGTGTCCGAAAAGCATCACATAGAGGCCGAAGATCAGGACGATGGGGCCCAGCTTTCCGGTGACCACGTCGATAAGCTCGGTGCGGCGGCGGCGGAGCCGGGGGCTGCCGTGGCGTCTGTCCAGGGCTTCCTCGCCGAAGCCCCGGGCCAGGGAGATGCCCGAATGGGCGATGATGCTTATGGTGCCGCTCACCGCCACCAACAGGACAATGGTTTCTCCCAGGGTATCGAAGGCCCGGTATCCCAGGTAGATGGCGCTCACCAGATTCCGGGCGCCCGAGTCGGCCTCCCCGCGGGCTTCCAGGTAATCCCGGGCCGAAGAGGGCCAGGGAAAGTCGGAGAGAAAAACCGGCACTACCACCGCCAGAACCGCCGCCAAGGCCAGGGATGTCTGCAGGAGGGAAAACAAGACCCTGTGTTTCTTCATTTTTTTGTCTCCCGTCTTTCGGTGGCCCGGATGGCCCAGACAAAGACAACAGTGGAAACCCCCGCCCCCACCGCCGCTTCGGTGATGGCCACGTCGGGGGCGTAGAGGTAGTAAAAAAGAATGGCCGATAAAAGACTCAACGCCGACAGGGCGATGGTTCCATGGAGCAGATCCCGGGAGAGAAGGGTGTAGAGGGAAAGGATCACCAGGCGAAGCAGGATCAAGGTGGTCATGGTGTTTCCTCCGGTTCGCCGGTATCTTTCTTTCTTCGACGGTTTTTCCGGCGGATTTTTTTGGCCCGGGCCTTCTTCATCTGGGGAACCGCCGGTGGTTTCCACGGCGTGATGTCGGAGTTCCAGGCGAACCGGGCTACGATATGGGAGCCCGTGGGGGAGGAAACCAGAAAGAAAAAACCGATGATGATGATCCGGGCCGCCATGGCCCAGTTGGGAGCCAGGGCCAGGGCTCCCAGGAAGGTGGAGAACACCGCGGTGGTGCCGCAGAGAGACCCCGCCTGGAGCCGGGAATAGGGGTCGGGGAACCGGAAGAGACCGATGATCCCGGCGATGCCGAAAACCACCGCCGAGGCGAAGGCGGTAAGGGCGAAGAGGAGGCGGACCGTTTCCATCATGCCGGCGGCCCCCCTCGGCCGTCTCCTTCGGAGATCTTATCCTCCAGAAAGTGGGCGATGGCCAGGAATCCCAGGAACCCGAAGATATCGTACACCAGGGCCACATCCAGGTAGAGGGCCCTGCCCTGACGAACCCCCCGGAGCACCAGAAAGGCCAGGACCACCCCGGAGAGGACGTTTAATCCCGTCAGTTTATCCGCCGCCGTCTTTCCCGTAATAAGCCGGAGGACACAGAATACCGCACAGGCCAGGAGAAACCACTGCATGGCGTCCAGAAGAAACAGCCTCATTGCCAGACCCTCCTCAGGTGTTTCTCCATTCTCCCCTTCACGGTTTCCCCCGCCAGCTTCGAGTGGTTGGTGTTGCAGAAAAACCAGTGCACCGTTAAATGGTCGTCGTTGAGATCCAGGGTGATGGTTCCGGGGGTGAAGGTGATTGAATTGGCCAGAACCATTCGTGCCAGATCGGAGTGCAGCCGGGTGCGGAAATGGACGATCCGGGGATTGGGGTTGCCCCGGATGATGGTAAAGAGCATTTTAACGCTGGAAGAGTAGAGGTAGTACACCAAGATGAAGAAAAAAAGGATGAGGAAAAGGGGCCGGGGCAGAAACGAGTGGAGGGATGCTTGGTGTTCCGCCATGAAAACCCGGTAGGTCAACAGGGCAATAGCCAGGGAACCGATGAGCCCTGCGGTGAGAGAAAACGGATCGAGGCTGGAGGTAAAAATTAGCCAGATCGAGAAGAGGGCTAAGGTGGTGAGCAGAATCCTGGTGGCCGCCCAGGCGGTCCGGGCCCGCACGTTAGTCCTCCCGATCGGATAGAAGACGGAGAAATTGCTCTGGGTCCTGGGCCTGTTTCAAGGTCTCCCGGAAATCTTCGTCGTGGAGGAACCGGGCCAGCTTTGACAGCAGCTTCAGGTGCAGCCGGGTGTGGCTTCTGGGACCCACCATGAGAAAAATCAGCCGTGCCGGTTCCCCGTCGGGACCGCTGAAATCGATGCCCTCCTTCATCACCGCCGCCGTCACCACCGTATCGGTGACCGCATCGGAGTGGGCGTGGGGCACCGCACAGCCGTATCCCAGCCCGGTGGAGGAGAGCTCTTCCCGGATCATCACATCGGTATGCAGCTTCTCTAAATCCGTCACCTGGCCGCACGATCCCAGGGCGGCTATCATCATTTTTATCAAAGTCGATTTGTCCTCAACCTGGGGATCAACCAGTACCGTTTCCGGGGTCAGCAAAGAATGAATGGTCAGCATGCTTAAATCTCCTCCTCTTCCGGCACCAGTCCCGAGGCCCAGTCCACCGGAACGGTAAACATAATCCCCGTCCCGGGGTTATTAAGGCCTCCCACAATGTCGTCGATGAGCTTTTTTAGTTTCTCCGTCACCACCTCATCCCGAATGACGGAGATGATGGTTTTATTGTAGGGCCTGTTGCCCTTCATGAATTCCTTGAACCCCGCAAAGAGCGGAACCTCGTAGGCCAGGAAACGGCCCATCCCCTCCGAATCAAGGATGGTTGCCCCGGCCACCCCGGCCTCTATGTAGGCTTCCAGCACTTCTTCGAGAAA
>CAYYNJ010000296.1:1419-4270 GCA_964472775.1 uncultured Spirochaetaceae bacterium | reverse complement strand
TCCGGTGATGCTATCCGGGACATGGCCAGAGCCACCCGCTCCAGCACAGGCCTAAACCGTTTTAAATCTTCCGGTGTTTTAATCTGCGGCAGTCCCGGTATTTTTAATACCCTTTCGTCAGATTCCCTCATCCGTTTCCTCTAAAAGCATATCGATGGAGCCGATTATCTCCGTGGTTTTTCCCAAAGCATGCTGTTGGGTGAGAAACAAGGTTAATCCGGTCACCAGATTAACCGCATGGGAAATCTTGCGCTTCACCTCTTCTCCGGCGTTTTCCATGACCAAGACGCCCAGGAGGTTTTCACCCTTTCTCAGGGGAAGATAAAGGGTCGTCCCCGTCCTTAGAGCCTTTCCGGTTTCTTCAAGCCTTTGTTTAATCTGGTCCGGCGGTACCTTTGAAATACCTTTTGAGGGGTCAGAGCAAAAGGTATTGCCGCTGATGAGGGAAACGATCCACACGGTATTATTGTCCATTAATTCACTGAAACTGCGGGATCCCAGACCCAAGACTTGTTCTTCACTCCCTCCCTTCAGGATGGTGCTGAGGAGCCTGTTCCCCGCCTGAATCTCTTGGGTTTTTACCGCCACCAGGGCTTCTAAATTGTTATTTAATTCCCGAAGTTGGTCATTTTTGTCCTTCAGTTCCTGGAGCAGTTCCTTTTCCTTCATGCGTCGTTCAAAAAGGTCGCAGCCGTTCATCAGGGTTATCATCAAACCTGTTTCCTGCCACGGTTTGGTAATGTAGCTATGGATGTGGCCGCCGTTAACGGCACTCATGATGTCGTCTATTTCCGAGTAACCCGAAAGAATGATTTTAACACTCAGCTGGTCCACCTCGTTGGCCGCTTTAACCAGATCCAGGCCGCTCATTTCCGGCATCCGCATGTCCGTAACAACCACACTGAACTGATCCTTTTTGATAAGCTCCAAAGCCTCTTTGCCGCTCTGGGCGAAAAAAGATTCGTATCCCGACTTACGCATCAGCCGGCTCAGAGCTTTTAGTATGTTTTCTTCATCGTCGACGAAAAGAATCTTGTGGGTCATGGCTACTCCTCTTAAACTCGGTGTTCGCCGAGGACGGCGTCGGTGAAACCGTGTCGATGGAATCATCGTCCGGTTGAAAATTCCGGGGCAGGGAAACAACGAAACCCGCTCCCTTTTCCGTGGGGATTAATTGAATTTTGCCCTTATGTTTGGTCACCACGATGTCATGGGTCAGGGTGAGCCCCAACCCGCTCCCGGCGCCCGCGTTTTTTGTGGTGTAGAAGGGGTCGAAAATCCGGTGTACCGCTTCCTCCTCTATGCCGGGTCCATTGTCCCTGATGGTAAAGTAAGTGTAATGTGAATCCTGACTGGTTTCCACCCAGATGGTTCGTTTTTCCGGAGGGTCCTTCATCCTCTCCAGGGCCTCCACGGAGTTAAGAAACAGGTTTAAAATGACCTGGTTGATTTCCGCAGAATAACAGAGAAACCGTTCCACCGTCCCGTAATTTTCATTGACCTGGATAGAGTATTTATACTCGTTTTTTGCGATGGTGAGGGTATCCTGTACCGCTTTATTCATGTCGTAGTAAGACAGTTCACCGGTTTGATCTTTCCGGGCGAAACTTTTAAGGCTGTTGAGGATTTTCTTGATCCTTTCGATGCCTTCCTGATTTTCCGTCTGCACCGCCTGGGCATCATCGAAAATAAAGTTTAGATCAAGCTTTCTATCCAGAGATTCAATTTCTGCGATCCTGGGGTCTTTGACATTTCCGTAGAGTTCTCTCACCGATTCAACGTAGTGCTGGAAGTCGTGGAAATGATTCATCAATACCGTGACGTTATTGAAAATAAACCCCAGGGGATTGTTGATTTCATGGGCCATGCCGGCGGCCAGGAGTCCCAGGGCGGCCATCTTCTCTTGACTGAGGATGGAAGCATAGGCGCGGTTTAATTCATTGTTGAGTTCCGCCAGCTCCATATTCATTTGTACCTGGCCGGTAAAAGCCTTGGCTTGACGAGTGACATCCTTGATATGAAGATAAAAGAGGGACAACGGTTCCTTCATATCCAGCCGGCCGAAGAGGGAGGCAATTCCGGTTATGTAACCCCCCGTGCGGTTTTTCAGAAGAATTTCAAAATCGGTCACGGGTTTTCTTTTAGCCAGGTTTCTGGTGAGATGATCCATGGTCTCGGGAGAAAGGACGGCAATATCGGTGAGACTGGTACCCACCGCATCCTTTCGGCTGGCAAAGCCCAGCTTCCTGTACCCGGCCTTGTTTATATCTGTGATCTGCCAGGTTTGATCCACACAGAGAACCAGGTCGGGATTCCGGTTGTAGTACCCCTCTAACTGAAGGTAGTTTCGAAGAAGACCGAGGATGTGGGTTTTATCAAAGGGGAGGGCATAGAAGGAGATGCTCTGGTTATCCCGGTCTTGTGTTTCCAAACAGAGGTGGGAAACCGCCTTTTCTTTTACGGGAAGGGCTTTGATACTGAGCCGGTCCTTGGCGGTATTCTCTATCCGTTGGGCCGGGTAGTCCTGGGGGAATATCCCGGGAAACAGGCGGTAAAGCCGGACGGGCGCAGAAAGACCGGAGGTCTCCATGAGGTTTTTCATTAACCGGTTAGGTTCCTGGATTTCTCCGGACCGGGAGATTCGGGCCGTCAAGATCGGCAAGCCGCTGCGGGGAACGGCGGCTATTTTGTGGAAAAGGGTACCGATATCCATCAAGGGGTGTCCGGAAGAAGGGTGAGGATATCCTGGACATCACAAGGTTTTTCCAGGCGGTGGTCGCATGCTGTCTGGTCCGGGCTGTCCGGCTCCACCACACCGGTGAGCATGATGGTGATGAGGCCGGGATACTTT
>CAYYNJ010000296.1:0-1409 GCA_964472775.1 uncultured Spirochaetaceae bacterium | reverse complement strand
GGCGGATCAGCTCATAACCGTTCATCCCGGGCATCTTGGCATCGGTAACCAGGGCCCGGGGTTCCACGGGTGTTTCTAGGGCCTCCATGCCGGATTGGAAAAAATGGAATTGATATCCGTGGCGGTTTAATTGAAGAAGCCGTTTAAAGCTTTTTAGTACCCGTTCTTCATCATCCACAAAAAACACATCAATCATGAATTTCCCCCTTGGGCAGACTCATCACAAAGCTGGTGCCTTCTCCTTTTTCGGATACCACCGATATGGCTCCCCCATGGGTGGCCACTATGGATGAGTACACCAAGGCCAATCCCTGGCCGGTTCCTTTGCCCCGTTCTTTGGTGGTGAAAAACGGCTCAAACATACGGTTTTTGGTATCTTCATCCATACCGATACCGTTATCGGCCACGGTGATGATCACTTGTTCTTTCTCGTCCGCCAAGGAAATGATGATTTCACCGTTTCCAGAGGATTCGTGCCCGAACTTCTCGTCCACCGCATGGATGGCATTGATCATGAGATTCACCATGACCTGGGAAAAATCCGAAGGGTATCCTAAAATCGGAAATGACCGGGGGGTAAACCGCATTTCCACCGACTTGAGATGCTTCCACTGATTTTCCGTCAGGGTCAAGGCGTCTTCAATGGCGGTGCGCGGTTCAAAAAGTACGGGATGGCTTTTCCCCGGATGGGCATAATTACGCAGAGAACGGGTGATTGTGGTGATACGGTCCATACCCTCAAGACACTGCTGTACTACCTCAGGAAAATCGTCGCACGCCGATTTTTCAGGGAGGGGCTCTTCTTCCAGCCTGCTGTTCAGATACTGGAGGTTGTTTTTTATAAACTGTACCGGCGTGTTGATCTCATGGATGATGCCTGCGGCCAATTCTCCGATGGCCCGGAACTTCTGGCTTTCGTCGTTTTGGCGCCTTAACTCTTTTTCGAGGGTCATATCCCGGCCTTCTAAAAGATACGCAGGGCGCCGGCCCTCTTTGAAAAAGGCCGGAAGGACACTAACGCTGAGATATCGGGTTTTTTCTGCTCCTTTTCGAAAGGGAAGCTCCTTAAGAAAGACCTGGGATTTTCCCGTCAGGCATTCCTGGGCCGCCGTCATGATCTGATCCTTCCAGGGAAACCAGGAGAGGGAGCCGATGGTTTGTTCCATCACCGCTTCTTCCGGCACACCGAAGAATTGCTCCGCCGGTTTGTTCCACATCTTTACCGTACCTTCGGGATCGAGGATTATCAAAACGGTGTTGGAAAACTGAAGACAGGTTTTAAACACCGAGAGAATTTCTTCGGGATCATCCATCCTTTTATATTAACTAAAAGTTAGGAATAAAGCAAATTGCGCCGGCCCGGATCCGCCGCCGGGACTGACCAACGGGACCAAAGGTAAACCCTTTGT
>CAYYNJ010000295.1:0-4271 GCA_964472775.1 uncultured Spirochaetaceae bacterium | reverse complement strand
ATTCTGGGCCGTATCGCGGCTCGAAAATGAGCGGCCACCTGGTCGAAGCCGCCCGGGAGCTGGCAGACCAAGCCGGCGCCCTCTCCTTCGGCGGTGAGGTGGCCGCCCTGTACAACCCCCTGACCTACGCCTGGGAACCCCACCGGCGCTATCTGGAAGCCTACGGCGGCGGTACCAAAAAGGTACTCTTCCTGGGGATGAACCCCGGCCCCTGGGGGATGGCCCAGACCGGCATCCCCTTCGGGGAAATCCCCGCCGCCCGGGACTGGCTCAAGATGGAGGCCCCGGTGAGCCGCCCCGAGGCGGAGCACCCCAAACGGCCCGTCCAGGGCTTCGGCTGTCCCAAAAGCGAAGTCTCGGGCCGCCGGTTCTGGGGCCTCATGAGAGAGCGTTTCATCACCCCCGAAGCATTCTTTCAGGATCATTTTGTCTTAAATTACTGCCCCCTGGTTTTCATGGGGGAATCGGGGAAGAACCTGACCCCCGACAAGCTGCCCAAGGCCGAATCGGAACCCCTCTACCGGGTCTGTGACGATCACCTGCGGAAGGTCATCGACATCCTCCAGCCCGAAATCCTCATCGGGGTGGGCAAGTTCGCCCTGGAACGGTTTGAAGCGGCGGCCCCGGAGGTCCCCCGGGACTGGATCATCCACCCCAGCCCCGCCAACCCCCACGCCAACCGGGGCTGGTCCGAAGCGGTGGTAAAGAAGCTGGTGAGTCTGGGGGTGTGGGAAGAAACCGTTTAATCGGCTCTTTTGTATTTAGTCATCCGGCCTTCACCGGATGATTCAATTTTACCTTCGTCAAGAAGCTGTCTTAGATCCCGGCTGGCGGTGGCCGGGGAGATTCCTTTATTCAACCGCATATACTCTTTTCTATCAAACCAACCGTTCAGCAAGGGCAGGGAAAATTCGGTTCTCTTGCGATAATCGATCTTTCCCGGTTTAGAATCATTAAGGGTTTCCCGAAGCGCCTGGTTTATGGCATCGAGCATAAACTCTATAAAGAGGGTAGATTTTCCGGAATTATCTGCTTCTGCCAGAACCTGGTAATACTTATCCTGGTTATTCTTGATTGTCTCTTCGATGGGTACGTATTCAAAAATGGGATTAACCCCCATCAGTAATCGCGTCTGCCAGAATCTTCCCATCCTGCCGTTTCCATCTTCAAAGGGATGAATAAATTCCGTTTCATAGTGAAAAACACAGCTTTTTATAATATCCATGTCAGAATCATTTTTAATATAGGTAAACAAGTCATTCATCAGGCCGGGAACCATTTGAAAGCCCGGAGCCACATGCTGGACCTCCGATCCTCTCATAATTCCCACCTGTTTTTTTCTGAACTGTCCCGGGGTTGAAACAAGATTGTCCATCAAAATCTGGTGGGCCCTTAGGAAGTCCTCGACCGAATAAGGGTTGAAATGGGAAATCTGGTCGTAGGCTTTAATGGCGTTCTTAACTTCCCTGATATCCTTTTCGGGTCCCAGGACCCTGACATTTTCGATGAGAGCCGTAACGTGTTCCAGATTCAAAGTATTGCCTTCAATAGCCAGAGACGAATGAATCGTTTTAATTCTATTCTGTTTCCTTAACCTCTCCTCCGGCCAGACAAACATCAGGCTGTTACACAAGCCCAGGGCTTCCATTATTTTTCCATATAGAGACAGGATCGTATTGGTTATTTCATAAGGAGGTTTCACCACAACCTCATGATAGCATCATTTGATGCTATCATCAACATTATTCGGTCACTCCGAGGTTATCACCAGCTTGATCTGCTTCACCTGCCGGAGGGCCGATTCGAAGGCCGACAGGTCGGTGTAGAGGGCCGCCTCCTGGCCCAGCAGGCCGCTGTGTCCTTCCAGCTCCAGGATGTAGCCGGCGTCCTGACCGGTAACCCGGGCCGAATAGATTAGGGCGGGCTGGCCCACCCAGCCGTTGCGCTCTTTGGTATAGGTTTCATTCTCATCCCCGGCGGTATTGATCTCGGCGTAGATTGAGAAAGGCGGACTCGTCTTTTCCATTCTCGTTTCCAGGGAAAAATCGTTGGAGGGGGTGGCGGAGGTGACCGCATCCACATAGGGTTCATCCGGAGAAGGGAGCTTTCGCCCCGCCTCGTCCATCTTCCGGGCCCAGAGAGGGAAGGATTCTCGGAAAAACTGTTCGCCCTTATCCTTTTTAGCGGCGTGCCGCATCTTGGCGTAGTCCGCCCCGGAGACGTAGACCGTTTCCAGCAGCCGTCCCTCACCATCCTCGGTCCAGATGACGATCTGGGACAGTACGTTAAACACCAAAGGCCCGGCCTGCATCTTCCGGCTCCAGGCTTCTCCGGTCTCAAGATCCAGACGGATCATCCGTCCCCCGCCGTCCTGCCGCAGGACGATATCTTCTTTTTCCGCCGATACCCGGTTCATCACGCAGCCCGAAAGTAAAAGTCCCACGACAACCAAATAGAGGCCGGTTTTTAAAATTCCCCTGTTCATATCTTCTCCCGATGGTATTTCGATGTATTAACTATAACCCCCGGGAAGAAGAAAAGTGTCACTTTACAGGGGCGGCATGGTTACTCCAGGACAAGGCGATCAAAACATTGACATCCAGCAGGGAAACCTTCACAGATCATCCTCGGCATCAGAGACCTGGTCGGCCCCGAAGAGAGGTGCCTTTTCCGAAACCGAGAAAACAGGAATCCCCAGGTCATCGTGGGGTACCGCTTCTGCTTCAAGCCCCTTGCGGACCAGCAGCGAAATGACGGCCCCTAACGAAGGGTTGGTTTCTTCCGCCAGGGATCTGGTAATTCGGAAAACATCATCATCCAGATTAACGGTGGTTCTCATGCCTGCATCATAACATCGTGATGCTTGATGTAAACACTATTCTCACTACATAGAATTACACAAACTAACCAGGGTAAAATCTTTCAATTTCGATGTTGGGAATGAATTTGTAGTGCTTGTCGTTGGCGGTGATCAGGATTTCACCCATCTGAATGGCCGTTGCCGCAATCAGCGCATCGGCCATTTTCATAGAATGGCTGAGGAAGTACTCCTGTACGTAAAAAGCAGCCCGGGCGGACATATCCTGATCAATGTGAAGAATTTTGGTCTTCCAAATTCTCATCTGCTTTTGAAACTTTTTGAATTCGTTTTTATCCTTCATACCCTGAACAAGTTCCATGTAGGTAACCGCTGAGATGGAAAAGGGGATGTTTTTTTCCACCACCCCCTTCGCTTTTACATTGCCTCTTTAGCAAAAGCCGCAGCGGTACCCGAGAAATTCCTTCTCGAACTCGGCCTTCAGGCGTTCCTGGATGGTCCCCCGGATCTTTTCATTCACCACACTGCAGACAAAGCAGGAAAGCCGGGGCTCGGCAATATCCATGGTAACCAGGATCTCCCTGGCCGAATCGCTGACGGTGACCTTTTTTACAAGCCCCAGTTCGGCCACACTCCGGAGGGTTTCCGGCTCCTTTACCGTGTCGAGAATGGTATCGATGGTCTTTTGTACCTGCGGATTCATGGGCTAACTTCTTTGATCCATTTCCTTCCAGTTCTCAATTTGCAAACCCTCAACCCGGGTAAACTCTATGACATTGTTGGTAACAAGGACAGCATCATGATTGAGGGCAAGGGCGGCGATTATTAAATCGTTCGGGCCTATGATGCGGCCCTCCTTCTCCAGTTTACTTCGAACCTCGGCATACCGATAGGCCGCCTGATCATCAAAGGGTACCACCTCGAAGGGCTGAAGAAATTTTTCGAGTTTCTCCAGGGTTTTATCGGGGAACTGGCCTTTATAAGCTCCCAGTATCAACTCAGCCTTGACAATTGAAGTTATGGCGATTTCCATAGGCGGTGTCATCAGGATTTTTTTGCGGATGCTTTCGGATCGGCCGTTTAAAAAATAGATACAGGTGTTTGTGTCGAGAAAGTACATCAAAGGGCTTCCCTTTTTGAATCTTCTTCAAATCCAATTTCCCCGGGACGACGAATGTCGGCTTCCCCCACCGAACCGTAGAGATCTTCATAACCGGCCGGATAGACAGGGTCAATCTTTGAGCGTATTTGTTCGGAAACCCACTTTGAAATGGACAGATGCTGCCGTTTGGCGGCATTCTCGACTTTTCTCAAGGTTTCTTCATCGATATACAGGGATATTTGCGGCATGAGAACCCTCCTCTGCAAGTATAACATATACTTGCAGAGGGTTGAATTCAAGTTTTTTGAACCAAGTTAATAAAACAGTGAAAATTGATTCACCCTTCAGAGA
>CAYYNJ010000294.1:4047-4273 GCA_964472775.1 uncultured Spirochaetaceae bacterium | reverse complement strand
GGAGCGTCGGTGGACATCGGGGGCTATTACAAACCCGACCCGGCGCTGCTTGCCAAGGCCATGAGGCCCAGCGAGACCTTTAATACGCTTCTTTCAGACTGGGCGGCATCAGCCCGATAAGCGGACCGACAGGTGAACCCGTGGGAAGGCCGGCGGCTTTGCCCACGGGCTTTAAACCAAACCGTCTCTATTTTCCCCCATCCCGGTCCCACCATCGGTCCACCGG
>CAYYNJ010000294.1:307-3969 GCA_964472775.1 uncultured Spirochaetaceae bacterium | reverse complement strand
CGACCGCCCACTCCCGGTCAAGATCGATGAGGGCGATATCCGCCGCCCGCCCCCGCCGCAGCGATCCGCCGGGAAGCCCCAGCAGCGCCGCCGGGGCGGAGGACATCCGGTTCACCAGAGCGGAAAAAGAAAGATACCCCGGTTTCACCAGATATTTCAGCCCCAGCCCCAGGGACGTTTCCAGTCCCACGATGCCGTTAGCCCCGGAAACCAGGTCGCTGCCCTTTTCCTCGACCGTATGGGGGGCATGATCCGTGGCGATGGCATCGATGGTGCCGTCCGCCAGACCCTGCCGCACCGCCTCCCTGTCCTTTTCAGTCCGCAGGGGGGGGCTCATCTTGGCGTTGGTACCGTGGAGAAAAACCGCTTCTTCGGTGAGACAAAAGTGGTGGGGCGCTGCTTCGGCGGTAACCTTCACCCCCCGGGCCTTAGCCTGCCGGACCATATCCACCCCCCGGGCGGTGGATATGTGCTGAATATGCAGCCGCGCCCCCGCCGCCTCGGCCAGAAGAATATCCCGCTGAATCATCAGTTCCTCCGCCAGGGAGGGCACCCCCTGCAGCCCCAGACGAGCCGCTGCAGAGCCGGCGTTGATGGACCTGTCGAAGGTCAGGGAAGGTTCTTCACAGTGACTGCTCACGGTGAGACCGTGGATTCGGGCCTTCCTGAGGGCTTCAAACATCACCCCCGCACGGGCCACCCCTTTACCGTCATCGGTGATGCCCACCGCCCCGGCGGCTTTAAGCTCCCCCAGGGGGCAAACCTCTCCGCCCCGCTGCCCGAGTGGGATGGCCCCCATGACGTAGATGCGGCATCCCAGGGCGGCGCCCCGGGAAAGCAGAGCCGCCAGAAGCTCCGGCCCGGCCAGCACCGGATCGGTATTGGGCAGACAGACCACACCGGTAAAGCCCCCCGCCGCCGCGGCGGCGGCGCCGGTCCTAAGGGTCTCTTTATGGGTAAACCCGGGATCGCGAAAATGAACATGAATGTCGATCAGCCCCGGCACCGCATGAAGCCCCGAAACATCCAGAACCGGCACAGGATCGCCGGCGGGCAGGATAATATCCTCCCCCACCTGGGCAATGAGCCCCCGGCGGATCAGAATATCCGCCCTGCCGTTTCGGTTTTCACCCGGATCCACCACGGTGGCCCCCCGGAGCAGATAATCCATCAGCCTTCCTCCCCGCCGGTTTTGTATCAGCATAAAAAAACAAGGGGGTTCTGTAAAGACTAGATAAAACGCCAAAACTCGAATAGCTAAAGCCCAGGACTCTTTAGTTGCCAAAACCCCCTCGGCCGGTTACAGTAAAGTCATGGCAAAGCAAACAAAAAAACCCAAGACCGATTCTCAAAAGCTTCGTCTGGAAGAAGAACTGACCAAACTGCTTCCCGAGATAGAGGAAGAGGGCCTGGTTTTCCTGCTCCGGCAGGCCAACACCATCATCCACAACCAGAGAGCCGACAAACTCAACCAGGAGATGGAAGTCCTGAATAAAAAGAAAAAAACCGGCGGAAAGACAAGTTCCCCACCGGCCGAAGGTTTTGAAATAGAAATAAACCGGTCCGATGACGGCAAAACCTATTATTTCATCATCAACGGTATGAAGCACTTTTTAGATATTCCCGAGACCCAGAACATCATTGCCCTCTGCTACCGCCCCCCCGCCAAAAGCGATGCCCTCAGGTATCTCTACGAGTTCTTCCGGGCAGAACGGGATGAAATTCTGATGGATCACAAGATCTCTTCCGCCAAGAGCCCCTTTTTCGAGGTGCTTTTCAATACGGTCAGGGCCACCTTTCGGTATAACGGGTGATTTCGGTTATTCTCCCCTATCATTCATTCGGCGAAACTCAAACACCACCCCCGTCATGACTGTCGATATACACAACAAGCTGAAACGGCTGACCGCCCTGCTGGGCACCGACGAAGGATTCTACATCCTGGCCCTCCACTCTTTCGTGGAGCACTACCTGCGGCAGGAGAAAGGCCTGGGGGAAGGGCTCACCTTCTCCCAGCTCACCTGGGCGTTCCGGCAAAAACTGCTGGATGAATACGGCAACGAATTTATCGACGGCCTTTCCAGCCTGTCCCAGCTGGGCAGACAGCACCACCTGACCAACCGGGTGCGTCACGATTTCGCCGAAATAGATCCCGAAGAGGCCCGGGCCGCCACCAGCCTTTTCATCCGGTTCTGCCGTCTGGCGGGAATCTCAGAAACCCAGCAGCTCTCCCTCTTTACCGACAGCCTGAAGCACTGGGAAAATAAAAAGACCAGCCTGGAGCAAAAGCTGGTCATTGCCTCGCTCCAGCGGGAACTAGCCCGGCTCCAGTCCGCCCACAACGACCTGACCCGGCAGCTGGGAGCCTACCGGGATCTGCAGGGCCAGATAAGCGGCCTCACCCTGACCCTCCGTCAGAAGGACATGGCCCTGGAGGAGGAAAGGAAACAATCGGGACACCGGGACGGCAGGGCCGACGCTCTCCGGCAGGAACGGTTCGCCCTGCAGGAAGAAATAAAGCGGCTGCAGAAGCAGAAAGAACAGTTCCGGGAGCTTCAGGCCTACCTGGAACACATGGGCCGCCTCACCGTCTACACCCGGAGCCGTCAGGATTACGAACGAATCATCGCCCGGCTGTCGCCGGAACAAGAGAAGGTGGTGAATACCATCCCCCTGGACAAGGACAGCCTTATCCGGGGATCCGCAGGGACGGGGAAATCACTGGTGCTGATCAGCATCATGAAACGGGCCCTCTCCCAGGGCCGCCTCGATTTTTACCGGGAAAACCCCATCATCTTCATCACCTACACCCGGACCCTGGTCAAATACAGCCATTTCACCGCCCGGCTCATGCGGATGGATCTTCCGCCGGTGCTTTTCTCCACGGTGGATGCCTTCATCTACGATAAGCTGAAGGAGGTGCATCCCGATTTCACCTACGATTTCACCGTCCGCCGCCGGTTTACCGAAACCGTGCCGTCCCTGTCCTACATCACCCCCCTTGAACTGGAGGCGGAACTGGACGATCTGCTCCTGGGAAGGCTCATCACCCGGGAAGAGTACCTGACAGACCCCAAATCCCGGGAAGGAATGCACCACCGGCTGACCAAAAACCAGAGAGAACAAATCTGGGTCCTCTTCCAGCAGTACCGGGATTTCATGGAAAATGAAAGAAAATACTCGGTCAACTACGGCCGCTATACCGCTGCCCGCCTCTTCGGCGATTTTCACACCGGCACCCCCTCCCGGGGGCTCCAAACCGTTTTGATCGACGAAGTGCAGGACCTGAACCCCGCAGCCCTGAAAGCGGTGAAGGCCATGACCTCCGGGGCCCTGATCATGGCGGGAGATTTCCAGCAGAGCCTCTACATGACTCAGAGCCCCTTCATGCGGGCGGGCATCGACATCCGGGGAACCACCCGGATCCTAAAGACCAACTTCCGAAACACCCGGCAAGTGGTGGAGGCGGCGGAACGTTTCCTGGAGCCGTACCGGGGCAGGGACCACGTGGTGCCCGTATCCTTCCGGGAAGGACCGCCGCCGGAACTTTTCCGGGAAGAAACCGAAGAAGCCCTGCGGGAGAGCCTTTTACGCCGCACCGGTTTCTTTCTCACCGAGTTGGGCTACGACCCGGAGAACATCTGCATCCTGGCCCCCCGTAA
>CAYYNJ010000294.1:0-297 GCA_964472775.1 uncultured Spirochaetaceae bacterium | reverse complement strand
CACCGCCCTCGCCGGAAGCCTGAACGGTGCGGGTATCAAGGCCGAGGTGTTTAAATCGGAGGAGTTCAGCTTTACCAACCGGGGAGCGGTGAACGTCTTTACCCTCCACTCCTGCAAGGGCCTGGATTTCCCGGTGATTCTCCTCTACCTGCCCGAACTGCCCCGCCGGGAGCAGTACTCCCCGGACATCACCGACCGGCTCCTGCGCAACCTCATCTACACCGGCATGACCCGGGCCATGGATCACCTGAACGTGTTCGTGGTTCCCTCGGACGACCCGATTCTGGGTGAGGTGGA
>CAYYNJ010000293.1:3533-4274 GCA_964472775.1 uncultured Spirochaetaceae bacterium | reverse complement strand
GCCGTTCCCGGTTCCGCGTCGATCCAGTCACCGCTTATTATCCCTTCGGCTGCATCGATCGAAAGGACCCGCATCACACTCATGCAGAGGGCGTTGGGCCGAAAGGGTGACCGGGTGGCAAAAATCCCCAGCTTCTCCGGGGCCTTCCGGTACGGTTTATCCACCATCACGTAGGCGTCGTCCCAGGGCGGCAGCTTATCCGCATACCAGACCACCAGGGCATGGGAAAATCCTTCGAACCCCTCCAGCCCCGCCCCGTAACCGGCATCAAGGCGCAGGCGGGCACCGGTAAAACAGCTCTCCCCTCCCGCCTCGACGGTACCGATTGCTTTCACTTCAATTTTTGTTTTTTCCATGGCGATCTTCTCCTTCATCGGGACCCGTCGGGCAGGGCCCCTGGTTTATGGGATGATGATCCCCCGATTCCCGAAGAATGTCCTTGATAAAATGCGCCGGGAAATTGATAAAACGTGCGGTTATGCCCCCCTTGCGGCACCCCGGTTTTCCCGCTAATCTAAGTCCCTATGGAAGAAAAAGAACGACCCAAACTGAGTAAAGACGGCAGCATCCACGTTACCGATGAAATTATCAACACCGTCACCCACATGAGCGGCGCCATCTTCGCCCTCCTGGGCACGGTGCTTCTCATCGTCCTGGCCAGTGTGGAAGGGAAGGTGTGGCACATCATCAGCTTTTCCATCTACGGCTTCACTCTTTTTTTGGTTTTTCTGGCCAGTACCT
>CAYYNJ010000293.1:0-3523 GCA_964472775.1 uncultured Spirochaetaceae bacterium | reverse complement strand
ATAGGGTAAACAGTTTTTTCAGGACCTTCGATTACCTGGTCATCTTCGGCCTTATCGCGGGAACCTACACCCCGGTGGCCCTGGTGCTCAACAGAGACCCCGTGGGATGGAGCATCTTCGGGGCGGTCTGGGCGGTGGCCGCCGTGGGCATCGCCGTTAAAGCCAGCGTACCCCGGGTACCTAAGTGGTTCACCCACACCTTCTACATCTGCCTTGGCTGGATGGGGCTCTTTCTTATCTACCGGTCCATTCCCGCCGTCGGCTGGGACGGGGTGGGATTCATCCTCCTGGGAGGTCTTTTCTACACCTCCGGTGCCTTTATCTTCTACTTTGAGAAGCCCAACCCGGTGCCGGGAAAATTCGGATTCCACGAGATTTGGCATCTCTTCGTCCTCATCGCCGCGGCGGTGCATTACTATTGCGTCTTTCACTACATCCTCCCCTATTGACAGTTCCCGGATCCCGGAAACTCCGCGAAAATGTTCTTCCCCGGAGGCCCTTCCTGTGGATAACTTGGGGATGAATTCGGGACGACCGCCGGGTCAAGGGGCTTCCCCTGGTTTCAGCCCCAAAAAACTAATATATTAAGCAAAAACTTCTGGGAATTCGCTTAAAAAGCGGGAAAAAGCGACTTTTTAGGGGTATTTCCCCTTAACTTTATCCTTGAACCGGAAATCTCCCCGGCGGAACCCTCAGGTTGACAATAGTTAGATAATTTACAAAACCAGGATAGCCTGTGGATAACTTGTGAACTCTTTTGACTTTCTTTACATTTACTGTGGATAACCTGTACAAGAACATCCTAAGTCCCTTAGAGGCAAGGAAAAACAGCCTTGACAAAACCCTTGCTATGACTATATATTTTATTTGGTCATTGGTTCACTTAAAAAAAGGAGACGATCATGCCGCGTAGTTTTTCCGAACAGGAAGAGGAAACAATCCGGGCCCTACTTCTCAAAACCGGCGAAGAGAGATTCGGCCGCTTCGGATTAAAGAAAACCTCCATCGAAGAGCTTTCCCGGGGGGCCGGGATCGCCAAGGGTTCGTTTTACCGGTTCTTTCCTACCAAAGAAGCCCTCTACTTCGCCTGCCTGGAAGAACAGGAGCGGGCCTTCCGGCGGGATCATCTGCTTCCTCTTTTACACGCACCCAAGAAACGGCGCGAGATTATCGAAGACCTGGTAAAACTGATTTTTGATCTGCCCGAAGCCTATCCCCTGATGACCATCCTTTTCCGCCCCGATGAATATGCCGTGCTGCTCCGCGGCGTTCCCGCCGAGGTTTTAGAGACCCACCGGCAGGGCGATGAGGAGTCCATGGACCTTATCATCAGGCATTTAACCGGGGGAGCCGGTGAACAGGAGCCTGCCGGAACCGACCCTTCTCCGGCGGCGCTGAACGGCCTTTTCTGGGCCTTGCTGCTTTTAAATCTTCACAGGGAGGAGCTGGGTCCCGTTTTTAGTCCCGCCGCCGACCTGATCGCCCGGAGCGTATCCGCCGGGTTGGATGAAATCCTTCCGTCAGGAGAGAACCGGTGATTCATGTGGAAAACTTGACCTTCGCCTACGGAGGCGCCGCCTCCGACACCATCCGGAACCTTAACTTCACCGTCAAACCCGGAGAGATCTTCGGGTTCCTGGGGCCCTCGGGGGCGGGTAAGAGTACCACTCAAAAGATTCTTATCGGCCTGCTCCGGGGCTTCCGGGGAAACGTCCGGATCTTCGACCGGCCCCTCAAGCCCTCTCCCGATTACTACCGCCGCCTGGGTATCGCCTTTGAATTCCCCTATTTCTACCAGAATCTGACGGCCCGGGAGAACCTGCGGTTTTTCGGCGGTCTTTATCAGGTGCCCCGGATGAATGAAGAGATCGATGCCTTACTGACCCGGGTGGGCCTGCAGGAAGAGGGAGATAAGCGGGTGTCCCGGTATTCCAAGGGGATGAAGACCCGGCTCAATATCTGCCGGGCCTTGATTCACCGGCCGGAGCTGCTCTTCCTCGACGAACCCACCACGGGGCTGGATCCGGCAAACGCCCGGATGATCCGGGAGCTGATTCTTGACTTGAAGGCCCAGGGGCAAACGGTTTTTCTCAACACCCACAACATGGAGGTGGCCTCCCAGCTTTGCGACCGGGTGGCTTTCATCGTGGACGGGGAAATCACCGCCCTGGACTCTCCCCGCAACTTCATGCACCTCCACGGTAAGCCCCTGGTGAAGGTGGGCTGGGGCCCGGCGGAAAACCCGGAGACCGCCGACTTCCCCCTGCCGGGACTGGGACAGAACCGGGAGTTCCTGGCGGCCTTGAACAGGGAAGACCTCCGGTTTCTCCACTCCCAGGAAGCCACCCTGGAGGAAGTTTTCATCGCCGTCACCGGCCGGAGCCTCCAATGAAGCTGATCCAAACCACCCGGCTCGATCTGAAGGTACAGTTCCGGTCGGGCCTGCTCTTCCTCTACCTGGGCCTGACGGTGTTCTACATCGCCGTCCTGAAACTGGTGCCGCCCCCCTGGGACCGGTGGATTTTTCCTCTCATCATCGCCACGGACCCCACGGTGATGGGGTTTCTCTTCGTGGGAGCCTTGATTCAGGGGGAAAAAGACCAGGGGGTTCTTTCGCTGATGGCGGTTTCGCCCCTCAGCCTTTCGCACTACCTGGGGGCCAAGGTAATCAGCCTGGGGTTGATTTCCGCCGCCGCCGCCGGCTTGGTCACCGTGGTGGTTTTCCCCCGCCCGGAAACTGTGGGGTGGACCCTCCTGGCGGTAACCGCCACCGCCCCCCTCTTCACCCTTCTGGGAGTCTCGGTGAGTCTGCGGTTCCGCAGCCTCTCGAGTTTTTTCATGATGTCGGGGCTGGTGGATCTTCCGGCGGTAGCGCCTTTTCTGCTGGGCTGGGCCGGGGTCTCTTCGCCCCTGCTTTTTGTCCTGCCCACCCAAACCACCTACCTCCTCCTGACCCGGGCGGGAGGAGCGCCGGTTTCGGCGGCTTCCCTGCTTATCGGGATTCTCATCCTGGGAGGCTCCACCGCGGCGGCTTGGATCTGGGCGCTGCGAAACCTTGACAGGACCATTTCGGGAATTCAGGGGGAGGCCTGATGAAGAAACTATTTCCTATCCTGCTGAAAAACGACCTCCGGGGGGTTCTCAGGGATCCCATGAGCTTTTTTATCACCCTCCTGCCCCTGGTGCTGGCCCTGCTGTTCCGCTTCCTCATTCCCTGGCTCACCCGGCTTCTTCAGCCCCTGCTGGACCTGTCGGGCCTCGATTCCCTCTGGCTCGGATTTCTCATCATGGCCGGCCCCATCATGTTCGGCTGGGTGGGAGGCATTCTGCTGCTGGATGAAAAAGACCAAAACCTCTCGCCGGTACTGCTGGTGACCCCCGCCCCCACGGCGCTGCGCCTGGCGGTGAAAAGCTTCTTCCCCGCCCTCACCGCCATACCGGGGACTTTTCTGGTGATCCTGCTGTCGGGAATGACCCCGCCCTACCTGAAGGAATATGGGTTGGTGGCGCTATTAGCGGCCCT
>CAYYNJ010000292.1:0-4282 GCA_964472775.1 uncultured Spirochaetaceae bacterium | reverse complement strand
ATATACTGCTTCCCCTTCACCATAATTGGATTTCCTGCGGTTTTCAGTCCTGCCGCTCCGCCATCCAGGCGGCCTTCATCCCTTCAAATATCTTCCACCGGGACCGGTCTTGGGGCAGCAGGTCATGAAAGGTCAGGGCGTTGAGTCCGTAGAGCCGTTCCAGCTCTTCCCCCATCCGGTTGACGGCGTCGCTGAAAACCGTGGGGTTTTTCAGCAGAAAGGGTACCAGCCATTCTTCCAGATGAGGCCGGGCCCGGAGCAGCCGGGGAGTGATGAATCCGATAAAATAGTCGTCCGCTTCTTCCGGGGGCTGCTGAAGCAGGAAGGTGGTGGTTTCGGTGATCAGCAGGTTCCGGTCTTCCTTGACGTTGTAGCCTCGGTACGAGAGGAAGTTGATCCAGAACTGCTGTTCCGGCAGGGAGAGGGCATCGTAAAAAGCCTCGCAGGTCCTTCTAAACTCGGGATCGATGAAATAGAGGCCGTGAATATTTTCGTGGGTCATGAATATGAGCCGCTGTTCGTAGAAGGTTTCCAGGCTGGTTCCCACCAGGGCTCCGCTGCCTGGGAGATACCGGTCCTTATCCTCTTTAATAACCCCCTGGTTGATCAGGATATCCCGCAGGATGATCTCTTCGGGATTGAGGGGGAAATTTTGCTCCGCCGCCAGGCTGTAAAAGGCGGCCAGGGATGCGGCGCTGTAGTCGTGGGCGTTCCATCCGTGTTTGTCTTCCAATTCTTCGTTGGTGGCCAGGGTGCCGGCAAAACCGGGTTTTTCCACGAAGAAGGCCAGGCGCTTAAAAAACGCAGACTGAACCCGATAGTTCCGGGTAGACAGGTTGAAGATTTCCGGAAAAAGGGTCCACCGGAAGATTTCAAAATCGGAATTTCTCCAGATTTTCGGTTCGTAATGGAGGGTAGTGCCCGTATCGGCCGTCAGGGGTTCCCGGGGATCCTCGGGAAAGGGGCGGGCTTCCAGGGCGGTGATGCTCCAATTCCCGGTTTCCACCTTCAGGATGTCCGGGGTGAAACCCAGATCGGGGGTGTAGAAAAAGAGGGATCCCTCTCCGGGCCGGGGGATGAAATCAAAGACTTTTTCTTTGCCCTCACCCCGAAGGATCAGGGCGGCTTCACCGGAGCGGGGCTGTTCGTAAAGATAGTCCACCTTCAGAATCCCCGGCGAATAGGAACCCGACTCAAACAGGATGGTGAGGCCCGTTACCTCGACGCCGTCAACTCTTTTTTCCTCCCGGATCCCGGCTACCCGGCTTTTCTCTCCGTGGATAAATGGTGTTGTCTCGATATTAACCGCCGCATCGGATACCGGCGAGGCGGCAGAAAACGGGAAGCCTTCCACGGGAGCCTCAGGAAAGATGATGGTGCGAGTTTCCGCCCCCGCGGCGGGGAGGGTTTCCCTTATCCAGGCCCCCCGGGTGGTTTTCAGGTTGAGAGAAACCGCTTCCGGATAGGGGTGGCTGAATCCCAGGGGAGAATCGGAATATTCCGGCGGCAACCGGTAGAAGGGGGATTGCCAGGGATCATCTCCTGGGGGAATCTCGGTTTTAGAATCCGGCACCAGCCAACGGACTTCTTCCCCCATCGTGAGGGCAACCTCCGCCGGTGAGGCGTTGCAGCCCAGGGAAAGGACGAGTGTTAAAACCGCCGGTAGAATCAGACTAAGGTAATAAGGCTTCGGGCGATTAATTTTGCCACCTCCAGTTTTCTTTCAGGGGTGTATTCGGAATCTTCCCTGACCAGGGAGGCGAATCTTCCTTTAAAATTTTCCGGCAGGAGCGGGAGGTTTCCCACCTGTTCCTGCATCCGGCGTCCCGCCGGCTCGAATTCTCTGTTCAGGATGAAGAGGAGGCTGCAGAGGGTTCTGGTGTAAGAAGCCAGGCTCTGGAGAAAGAAGTATTCATCTTCCGCCATAACCGACGTCCCCAGGTCGCTGAGCTGATGTTCCAGGTTTGACCAGGATGCTTTCTTCAGGGGGATCCAAAAGGACCCGGGCAGGTCCGTCACCATCTCCATCATCTTGTTGAGCCAGGGGGACCGGTGAAAGAGCTTCTTGTTGTGGATGAGCCGGTAGTAGAGATAGGTTCCCGCTTCACGGCTGACAAACCCTCCGCTCTCGGTTCCCTTGAGAAGGGCTTCGATCCTGTCCATATTCTTGTATTCCAGCCGGATGGGAATCCCCTGGATAAAAAATCGGTCCTTGGTGCCGAAATTGCTCGACTCAAAGAGGGTGGCGCTTTCAAAGGAGTGAAGGCGTTCTTCCGGAGTAGGAATACTGTTCCTGTAGAATACATCCACGCTCAGGAAAAAATAGGGGCTTAGCAGATCATCATCCGCCGGTTCCGCCACGGTGATGGTGTCAACCGTATTCCAGCGGCTTATCTCTTTAACCAAGTCTTCCAGCAGTTGTTGAACTTTTCTTTTCATTTTTACTCCCTTTTTGTAATGATAGCAGATTCTCTTTACCGAATAAAGCTGTTGGGCCATAATGGGGTCATGATTTTCTCTGCCATGGTGCCTCCGGGCAACCTAGATAAAGAGCTGGAACTCTATAAGCGGGGCCTCTTTTCCCGGTTCGGCACCGTATCCTCTCTAGCTCTGCCGGTGTTTGTTCCCTGGATAGGGGATTTCCCCTCCCCCGGGGATGCGGTTTTGCGGCGGCCCTGGAGAACCGGCGGTATCCTGGTACGGGCGGAGGGGCTTTTTCTGGAAATTCAGGGTGTCCGGGAGACTCCGGCGCAGGGATCTACCTCGCCCTCGGAAGAGCCGCTTCCGCCCCCCCTCCTGGTGCCTCATTTGTTCCTGATGGACTGGATGGGCGAAGGGTTCCTTGAACCGCCGACCCTGCCTGAACCGCCGGTTCTTTCCTGGCAGAAGAGCAGCTTGGTCCGTTTCGATTTGACTCCGGCACCCTCGGGCTTTTGGTGGGAGCAGGTTTTTCTTAAAGAGGTGTCCGGCTTTCCGGCACATTGAATAAAAAACATTCTTAGGTTATACTATCTTAATGAGCGGACAAAATCTTACCCCCAGTCTTGAAGATTATCTTGAGGCCATCCTCCGGCTGGAAAGGAAAAACCGGGTCGCCCGGGTCAAGGATATCGCCGGGCTGCTGGAGGTTCAGATGCCTTCGGTAACCGGGGCTTTGAAGAACCTTCGCACCAGAGGATTGGTGAACTACGAGAAAAACTCCTACATCAGTCTCACCGAAACCGGAATGAAACTGGCCAAAGGGGTGGAGCAGAAGCATCGGTTTTTAGCGTCCTTCCTGGAAGAGATTCTTCTCCTTCCTTCAGAGCGGGCCCAGGCGGAGGCGTGTGAAATTGAGCATGTGGTGAGCCCCGATACCACCGAACGGCTGAAGCGTTTGACCCTGTTTCTCCAGGAAAAGTTCTCCGAGAAGGACGGCTATAACCCGGAACGGTGGAGGTCGATCATACTCTCAAATCCGGGGGAATAAAAATTCTCGGTGGAAAATCATCTTTGAAGGGAGGCTCCCCGAAGCCCTTTACAAAGATTTTGATTTCTGCTATTTTCTTATGAACTCTGCGGCTTTACTGAAGAAGTCATTATTGTATATACGCTAGACCAAGGTTTAGGAAAGGTAGGATAAAATGGCACGGAAATGTGAAATCTGTGGGAAGGGTACCACCGCCGGAAACAACGTGAGCCACGCCCACAACAAAACCCGGCGGGTCTGGAAGCCTAACCTCATCAAGATGCAGGCTCTGGTAGACGGAAAAACCAAATCGATCAAGATTTGCGCCCGGTGTTTGAGAAGCGGAAAGGTTCAGAAGGTCGTCTAAGACCCTGTTAAGCGTATCAATCGCCGTGAAGGAGGAGCCCCAGGGGTTCCTCTTTTTTTATGTCTCCAGGGTGAGGCCGTCCCAGGCGGGCTGAACCGAGGGGGGCAGCTGATCCGCCAAGGCCGCGTGATCAAAATCGTGGGCCATGTGGGTCAGGTAGGTTCGGCGGGGGGCGATTCTCTTCACCGCTTCCAACGCTTCGTGCAGGCCGAAGTGGGTGGCATGGGGGTCGTAGCGCAGGGCATCCAGGATGAGAAGATCCAATCCCTTGAGCAGAGGATAGGTTGATTCAGGGATGCCGGAGCAATCGGTCAGGTAGGCGCAGTTCTCCCATCGGTAGCCGGCAATGGTCAAATCGCCGTGGCGGATGGCCAGGGGGGTAAAGCCGAACCCTGCCAGTTCTGCGGGCTTACCGGGAAAAACCTCCACCAGATGAATCTGCGGCTTACCGCCTCCCCGTTGGGTTT
>CAYYNJ010000291.1:0-4291 GCA_964472775.1 uncultured Spirochaetaceae bacterium | reverse complement strand
TCCCTCATGCGAAAACCGAAGCGGTAACTGAAATGGTGGCGTGTGTGGGGTTAAAACCAGAGGGGGCGGATTTTGAGTCCTTAGACGGAGAGTTATCACGGATTTTTATTATGACCCTGTCGCCCACTTCCGGATCGGGACCTCACGTACGTTTTCTCTCTTCGATAAGCCGGCTTCTTCAGGATGAAGCGGCCCGGCAGGCTCTTTTGGAATCTTCCGATGTTCAGACTCTCTACCGGTTTATGGTGGGTTAGCCTGTTCTTTTCTTAAATGACGGCTTTCTTTCAGCACTTGATAAGTCATATAGAGCCCTGCCAGGGTGTCATCATAATCCCGTCCCGGTCCCGCTGCGCCGAGGATTGACCGGGAAAGCTCCTGATAGTAGGGGGCGATTACTTTTCCTTCCAACAGTTCAACACATCTTTTCCAGATTGGCTCGAATTCGCCCCGGGAAAACCAGTGAATAAAATCTTTGTGGCTTTCTAGGAATCCGGGAATATCTCTGGCATCATCTAGGAAATCCCTCAGGCCTTCACCCTTGTGAAGGTTTCGGTGCT
The DNA here is from genome assembly GCA_964472775.1 of uncultured Spirochaetaceae bacterium. GTDB lineage: Bacteria > Spirochaetota > Spirochaetia > UBA9216 > UBA9216 > CAYYNJ01. Next base: position 3,734 of record CAYYNJ010000291.1, on the reverse strand, counting down.
GATAGATACGATCCAGGGGCGGGTGAAAATTTTGAGCCCTCGCATAAAGACTATAGAGGGTTTGACGGTACAGGTAGGGCTGGTGTAAAACCCGGGGAGAAAAGACATTTTTGAGGTATCCGCCCTTGGCGTCATAATTGTGGAGGGCAATCAGGTAATTCATGTTATTCCAGATACCCTGGGCATCGTCTGCTTGCGAGGTGATGATGTCTTGATACGCTGCTGAGCCGATCCGGCTGAGAGATTTAGCCGCATTCGATCTTACCACCGGGTCTTGATCATCGAGAAGAGTGGCCAGCAGTTTTTCGGTTTTTTTCCCGGGGTAGGCTCCCAGGGCAAAGATCGCTTTTAGCCTGTGATAGGATGCGGGGTTTTCTGCTTCGCGGAGAAGATCTTTGAGAAGTTCGGGTCTGGGGTAGGTGAAGAGTGATTTGATCAGTTCCCCTTTATCCACCGAGAGAGGATTTGCCATGATTGAATGAATTTCTTCGGTGGTGAGAGGGTTTTCGTTCTTTCCCAGATGGTGGAGAATGGTCTGCCGGGTGAAAGGATCCTTGGTTTTATTGAGTTTTCCAATCTGCCAAAAGGTCTGCAGTTTCGAAGGTGAGAAAAGGATCTCCATGGCTTCGCGGCCCGATAGGCTCTCCGGCTCTTTAATTCCCGTACTGATGAGGAAGGCTGTTAAGGCGGCAAAAAATGCCGCCGCAAAGGTCAGGCTGTAGATGTTGGGAAGGGGCCATGTCCCCGAAGACTGGAAATCGGCGAGGAATCCCCCGCCGGTACCAATTAAGATAGAGATAAATGCTGCGGCGAAGTTTATCATCGAGTTATAACCCACCGTGTCACCCTCGGGGAGGACTCGGACGATGATTCTATTGATGAGCATATTGCCGGAATTAAGAAAGAAACTGGTGGCAAAGCCCATCAGCATAAAAACAGGGAAAGCCGCCGTGGCGGGGACGATAAACCAGGCAAGGGCGCATCCGCTTAACGCTAGGAAGCTGCCCCAGAGTAAGGGCTTACTTCCCAAACGGTCTGCGAAGGTTTTGGTAAAATAACCGGCCATAATGGTGGAGAAGCCCATGGCGAGGGTGAACAGGAAAACCTGGTTCGTCTTAACCCCCGCTCCGCGGCGGAGGAAGGGTACTAAAAACCCGAAAAGAATAATGAGGGCGACATTGATCCAGTTGAGGAAAACCGCCCTCCTCAAATCTTTATCTCTCATGGCCTTTTTAAAAATCCGCCCAAGATTTTCACCTTTCTGGTAGGCGACAGTTTCACGGCAGGGAATGGCCCGGGCCTTAAATGCAGCGGCGGTGTTCAGGAAGATTCCCACATACTGTAGGATCAAAAGACCGGCGGTGCCCGATAGCCGCTGAATAGAAGTTACGCCGAAACTAATGAGCCGGGCAAAGGTAAGGGAAAGTTGAAAGTTGATGGAGGAACGTGCCACCACCTCTCCCCGGTTCTGTCGGGAGGAAATCATTTGAAGGATGGGTTGATAAAGGGCTACCCCTATGATCCTGGTGGAACAAAACAGGGTGTAGGCAATTAGAATTAATAAAACAGCATTTTTCCCTTCGGTGAACCAAAGGGCCGTGTATAAGAGGCATGAGGCTCCCCTGAGCAGCCAAGCCCAGAAATGAAGGCGTGAAAGATTCCATCCTTTGAAAAGCCTGGGTACCAGCAGTAAAAGAACTCCGGTGATGTAGAGAACCGAAGAAAGATATCCCAACTGAATATTGCTGGCGCCAAAATATATCGCCAGAAGCGTGATGGGAGTATCACCAATAAAGTTGAAACCCGCCCCGTTATAACGTTGGTGGGCCATGTGGGCCTTCAGGCCCTTCTCTTTTTCCTTTTGAGAAAGAAACCTGGTGGTGTTCATGTCATTGAGTCTAAAGGGTTTTCCTTTTTTTGTCAGGGTTTAACCTGGATTTTTCCACCACGTTTAAAAATCTCCGACGGAAGCGGCAAGAGGCGGAGTCACCCCCTCGATCATTTTGTCTTGAAGGGGTATGATGGTATAAACATCAATAATCAAGGATAATGTCAGGATGATAAGCGCAGCAAACGTAAGCCTGTCCTTTGGGGAACAAAAACTCTTCAAGGATGTAAACATAAAATTCGCTCCGGGAAACTGTTACGGAATTATCGGTGCCAACGGAGCCGGAAAATCTACCTTTCTTAAAATTCTTTCCGGTGATATTGAACCGGATACGGGGGATGTTATTGTTTCTTCCGGAGAGCGGATTGCCGTGCTCCGGCAGGACCAGTTCGCCTTCGACGAACACACCGTGATCATGGGCCATCGTAAACTTTATGACGTGATGGTGGAGAAAGATGCCATCTATATGAAAGAGGACTTTACCGAAGAAGATGGTCTTCGTGCTGCTGAACTGGAAGGAGACTTTTCTGAAATGGGGGGGTGGGAAGCAGAATCCGAAGCGGCCACCATGCTCAGCGGGCTCGGTATTCCGGAGGACCTTCACGAAAGGAAGATGGCAGATTTGGAAGGGGGGCAGAAAGTACGGGTGCTTCTGGCGCAGGCCCTTTTCGGGGAGCCGGATATCCTTCTCCTGGACGAACCTACCAACGGCCTTGACCTAGAGTCGATTAACTGGCTGGAAGAGTTCTTGTATAACTTCCCTAATATCGTAATTGTGGTAAGCCATGACCGGCACTTTTTGAACAAGGTGTGTACCCATGTGGCAGATATCGACTTCGGGAAGATATCTCTTTTTGTGGGAAACTACGATTTCTGGTATCATGCCAGCCAGTTGGCCAATAAGCAGCGAAAGGATGAAAAGAAAAGAACCGAAGACAAGGTGGCAGAACTCAAGGAGTTTATTCAGCGGTTCAGCTCCAACGCCTCCAAGGCGCGGCAGGCTACATCCCGGAAGAAGCTTATAGAGAAATTAACAATCGATGATATCAAACCCTCCTCCCGGCGGTTCCCCTGGGTGAACTTTAAACCCGACAGGGAAAGCGGCAACAATATTCTGGAAATTGAAGGGCTGACCAAAACCATCGATGGAGAGAAGGTTTTGGACAATTTTTCCCTTACCGTCCGCAAGGGTGATAAAATTGCCCTGGTGGGCCCCATGCATCATTCAAAGTCGGTACTTTATGAAATTCTTGCGGGAAACATGGAACCCGACTCGGGCACCTTTGAGTGGGGGGTGACTATAACCCATTCTTATTTTCCCAAAGACAACAGCAGCTTTTTTAACAGCGATCTCACCATAACCGAGTGGCTTGCCCAGTATACAGAGGTGGAGGAAGAATCTTATGTCCGGGGGTTTTTAGGCCGGATGCTTTTTACCGGCGATGAATCTCTCAAAAAAGTGAAGGTTCTTTCGGGCGGAGAAAAGGTGCGGTGTCTGCTTTCCAAGATGATGTTAAGCGGCGCCAACTTTCTCATTTTTGATGAACCCACCAACCATCTCGACCTGGAAGCCATTACCGCACTTAACGATGGCCTTATCGATTATCCGGAAAGCATCCTCTTCACCAGCCACGACCATATGTTTGTTGACTCCATTGCTAATCGCATTATTGAGTTTACTCCGTCGGGGATAATCGACCGGATGATGAAATTTGATGATTATCTAACAAGCCCGGATATCCAGGCGTTGCGGGATGATCATTATAGGGGGCATCTGCGTTTAACTATTTAGTTAGTGTTTCTCACCGTGGATAAAACTTAAAGCACCACGGCAAAAACCGGGTAA
>CAYYNJ010000290.1:565-4295 GCA_964472775.1 uncultured Spirochaetaceae bacterium | reverse complement strand
GCGGGTTTGACCGAGGTCCGTCATGCCCTGGGGGATCTGAGGGCCCGTCCCCTGGAAGACCTGGGGCTCTTCCTGGCGTGCCGGGAGCTTATGACCCAAGGGCTTTCCCGGTTAGGAGCGGAGGGGGAGATAGGAATTCCCGATGCCAGCGTACCCACGGGACTGGCCCCCCATCAGGAGCACGGGGTCTACCGAATCCTTCAGGAAGGGGTGGAGAACATGGTGCGCCATTCCGGGGCTTCCCGGGCGGTACTGATTATCCGCAGGGAGGAGGATTTTTTTCTGCGCCTGGAAGACGACGGCCTCGGGTTCTCTCCCGCCCCGCCGGCCTCGGCGGAAGGAGCCCTTCACTACGGCCTGGAGGGGATGAAGGAGCGGGCCCTTATCATCGGCGGGGAGCTGGAGATCCGGTCCGCCCCCGGGAAGGGAACCAGCCTGATTCTCAGGATACCCGAAGAAAAACAGGAGGCCCGGGGTGTGTAAGTTCTTAATTTTCGACGACCAGCAGGTGGTGCGGGAAGGATTATCCGCCATTCTCTCTACGGTACCCGGATTCACCGTCACCGCCCTGGCGGCGGACGGAGCCGAAGCCCTGGAGTCCGCCGCAACCCGCAGGCCCGATCTGGTACTGATGGATTTAAAGATGCCCGTACTCAACGGGATTCAGGCCACCCGGAAACTGAAGGAGCTCTATCCCGACCTGCCGGTACTGATCCTGACCACCTTCGCCGATGATGAGTGGCTTTTTGATGCCATCCGGGCCGGGGCGGCGGGGTATCTTCTGAAGGATACGGGCCGGGAAGAGCTGGAGAAGGCGATTCGGGGGACCCTGTCGGGCCGATCCTTCATCGATCCCGCCCTGACGGGCAAGTTGTTTCGGAAAATAGCCGATCCTCCGCCCCGTTTTTCTCCCCGGGAACAGGAGCTTTCAGACCGGGAGCGGGAGATTCTGCGGCTCATTGTCCAGGGGCGTACCAACCCTCAGATCGCCCGGGAGCTCTATCTGGCCCCCGGGACGGTACGGAACTACGTCAGCGCCCTGCTGCAGAAAATGAAGGTGGAAGACCGGACCCAGGCGGCGGTGGAGGCGGTGCGGCGGGGACTGGTACCGCCGGGGGAAAGGCCCGGCGGGGGAGAAAAAAAATAGTGACCCATGGTCCGGGACCGTGATATGGTGATCCCCATGGATCAGTTTGAGCCGCGGAACGACCCGCATCTTTCAACCCTCCCCCGGGAATGGCTGGTGGCCGAAGCCCTGGCCCGGTTGTCCGGCCAGGAAACCCTCTATCTTAAAATGCTCCGGGGCTTCCTGGAACGGTACGGCCTGGGCGATGTCCGGCTGCTGGCCCATTTGGAACGGGGAGAGCTCTGTGAGGCTCATCGGCTGGTTCACAGCATCAAGTCGTTGTCTCTGGGGATGGGGGCCGCCGCCCTCCATAAGGAGGCGGCGGTGCTGGAGGGCTTACTGGAGAGAGGAACGCGCCGTCCCGAAGGATTTCGGGTGGGAAGGTTCTGCAAAGAGCTAAGGAAAACCGTAGCGGTGCTCTCCCACTTCTTATCCCCCTCCTGAGCGGGTCAGCCCCGCAGTACCTCCCTCACCTTGTTGGTAAGAGTTTCCAGGCTGAAGGGTTTTTGGATGAAGTTTATGCCCTCTTCAATGACTCCATGGCGGGAGATGGCGTTGTCGGTGTAGCCGGACATGAAAATGACCTTCATCGCGGGGTTTACCACCCGGGCCAGCAGGTAGAGTTCCTTTCCGTTCATCCGGGGCATGATGACATCGGTGAGCAGCAGATCCACCGGCTCTTCCCGGGTAGAAAGAAACTCTAACGCCTCTTTCCCGTCTTCGGCGGTAAACACCTTGTATCCGCTGTCTTCGAGAATGGTCCTCGCCAGATCCCTGACCAGCTGGTTGTCTTCCGCCACCAGGATGACGGCATCGTTTTTTTCCGGCTCCGGGGGGAGCTTCGTCTCTTCCTGCGGGATCGGAGGAGGATCGTCCTGGCTGACGGGAAGATAGATGTCGAAGAGGGTGCCGTTTCCCGGCGAGCTGTCCACGAAGATCCAGCCTCCGTGCTGCTTCACTATACCGTAAACCGTGGCCAAACCGAAACCGACCCCCCTCTCTTTCTTGGTGGAAAAGAAGGGTTCAAAAATCAGCTTCAAGGTCTCCTTATCGATGCCGCAGCCCGTGTCTTTGAAGGAGGCTACCACGTACCGGCCCGGTTCAATCTTCATCTGGTTCCGGTAGTATTCGTCTCCGATGACCATGCTGGAGGTGGAGATCTGCAGAACCCCGCCGTCGGGCATGGCATCCTGGGAGTTGACCACCAGGTTCATGATGACCTGCTCTATCTGTCCCCGGTCGGCGGAGACCAGGGGGATGCCGGGGTCGGTGATTATCTTCAGCTCAATATCTTCTTTGATGGTGCGGCGCAGCAGTTTTTCAAAATCCTTGAGAACCTCGTTGAGGTTGAGGTTCCGGTATTCCAGGGATTGCTTGCGGCTGTAGGCAAGAAGCTGCTGAACCAGGTCTCGGGCCCGGTACCCCGCCTTGAGAATCTGCTCGGCATGGCTGCGTTCTTTTCCTTCCCCGGGGAAATACCGCACCAGAATCTCCCCGTATCCCAGGATGGGCGAGAGGAGGTTGTTCAGGTCGTGGGCCACACCGCCGGCCAGCCGCCCTATGGACTCCACCTTCTGCAGCTGATACTGCTCTTCCTCCATCTTGAGGCGGAGCTGTTCTTCCATTTTCCGCTGGGTAATATTCAGGGCGCTGAAGGCGATCTCGTTCCGGTCCTGCCCCGGCCAGAGGAGGGCTGCGGTGAGAAGAACGTTCATGGCGGAGCCGTCTTTGCGGCGCCAGACCGTTTCGGCATGGGCCCCCGGCCCCGAATGACGGCTTTGGGCTATCTCGCGGCTGACCCTTGTACGCTCCGCCGGTTCAAAATACAGCATATCTACATTTTTACCGACCAGTTCTTTCCGGCTGTATCCGGTCATCTCGCAGAACCGGTCATTCACCTTTAGAAAGATGCCGTTAAGGTTGATGCCCATCCCGGTGGGAACCGCCGTAAAAAAGCTGGTCAATTCCCCCTCGCTCTCTTTCAAAGCCTCTTCGGTTTTTTCAAGCTGCTCCACCTTGCAGGAAAGGTCCGCCATGGATTCTTTCAGCCGGGACATCATAACCTGGGAGCAGCGGGACAGGCTGTCTAGTTCCCGGATCCATTCATGGCGGAAATTTTCGGGCCATTGGCCTTCGGAAATGAGCCTGGTGGTGGTGTTCAGCCGCCGCAGGGGGATGATGACGATGCGGGCGGTGAAAAACCCGATCATCCCGGCGGTGAGGGCCGCCAGGAGAGAGAGAAGGATGTTCAGATTCCTGATTCCTTCGACGGGGGAGAGAAAGACCGACCGGGGAATGATGGTGCAGGTGTACCAGTTCAGCCCCGCTTCCTCCGAGAGGGAGGTAATATCCAGAAAGTAGTCTTGTCGATCCAGGGAAAACTCCAGGTGCAGCTCCTCGCCGTTCAGGGCGGAAAACCCGCCGAACCGCGTCTCGATGGTCCGGACGGCTTCCCGGGTCAAGGGAGAGGAACTTTCGGCGGCGGAGAGTCTTTCAAATCCGGCGGCCCCTTGTCTATTCCTGAAAGGCTTTTCTTTGACCGAGGTCCCCACCAAAAGGCCCGATTCCTCCACGATGAAGCTTTGGCTCTCTCCGGCAAAGTCC
>CAYYNJ010000290.1:0-440 GCA_964472775.1 uncultured Spirochaetaceae bacterium | reverse complement strand
GTCCAGACCGGCCCGTTCTCTTCCAGGGCCTTGGTGTACCATTCCCGGGTGCGGGCATCGAAACCGGGAACCTCGGATACCAGGGTGCCGGGGGTCCCGTGCTGGTCCAGCCGGTGTTTGAGCAACGTCCCGGCCTCAAAGTTCTCGGTGGTGATTGCGTAGAAGGACCCGTCACTGATTTCTCTTCCCGCATTGACGATGCCCCCCCGGAGGGATCCAAAGTAGATGCTGGAGACCTCATCAAATATTTTTATCTGTGATTTAAAAAGCCGCAGCAGCCCTGTTTCATCGGAGGCCTCGGGGAATCCAAGGCCCACCGCTTCGGCGTTCAGGCTGTTTATCTCCCGGGGGGTTTCCAGAAGGGATCTCATGTATTTACCGATGCCGCGGGATCCATCGGCCTTTCCAGAAACATATCGGCATTATAACCCTTGGCTGAC
>CAYYNJ010000289.1:3870-4301 GCA_964472775.1 uncultured Spirochaetaceae bacterium | reverse complement strand
ATGGTTCCTTTCAATTTCCCCCGGTGATCCAGCAGCGATTCCGCCTGGAGCCGGAGCCGGTGGACCGGGATGGTGATGGTCCAGGAGAGAAGAAACGAGAGAACCACCGCGGCGGTGAGGGCCAGAAAGAAAATTCGTATCACATCCAGCCGCAGGACGTAGAGATCCGAGAGGATCTTGAAGGTGGATTGAGAGACCAAAACCGCCCCGATGACCCCGCCGTCCCTGCCGGGGACGGGAATGGCGGAATAGAGGGTCACCGACCGCTGCCCTTCGGAGATCCTGGTGGCGGCCCCGTACCGCCCCGCCAGGGCGGCGGCGATCTCCGGCCCCTCCAATACGCTGCGGCCGCTGTAGTATTCCGCCGAAGAAAGGGGCCGGTCCGGGGGAAGAAGCAGCCGAATGAAGGAGTTTTTGATGAAAATAGCAAT
>CAYYNJ010000289.1:467-3860 GCA_964472775.1 uncultured Spirochaetaceae bacterium | reverse complement strand
AGCCAGGTATCCCGGCCCAAAGATTTCCGGTCTTCGGGGACGGAGGAATCCCCTTTCCTGAGGGAGGCGTACTCCGGCGCTGCCGGTTCCTCCGTCCCCGGGGAGGGAACCGAGTCCGCCTGCAGCCGGCCTTGATGATCCACCACCCGGATGCGGGCTTCGGTACGGGAGGCCAGGGCCGCCAAAACATTTCGGGCCCTTTCGGCAAGATCTCCCGCCGGGGCTGCGGAGACCGGCTCATCAGAGAAGATAAACCCCCGCTCCGCCGGGACCTGCCGATCCGCCGCCTGACCTTCCGCAGAATCCGGACCCGCCGCAGGCCCCGGGGCCGTCACCAAAACCTGCCCCGTCACGGGCTCCAAACCTGCCAAGGCGGAGGCCAAAAGATGGCCCTGCTGGACCATGTCCCGTTGCTGGGGATCCAACAGCTGTTTCTCGTAGGTATCTAAGGTGAGAAAGCTGATAATCGGAAAGAAAACCAGCAAAAGATTAAAAAGCAGCATCCGAAAGGTGAGGCTCCTCACCGGGGCCTCCGAAACCGGTATCCCAGGCCGTAGACCGTCTCTAAAGCGTCAAAAGTGGGATCGGCATCGGTCAGCTTCCGCCGAAGGCGCTTGATGTGACTGTCCACCGCCCGGGCATTGGGATAGGAATCGTCGGGAAAGGCGGCGGCGAAAATCTGGTCCCGGGTTTTTACCATTCCCGGGGCGGTTCCCAGGGCATCGAGGATCCGGAATTCCGTGATGGTAAGGATCAGGGGCGATCCCTTCCAGCGGGCCAGACAGCCCTCCCGGTCGAGCTCCAGATCGCCCATGACAAGACTGCCCTGAAACAAACGGCCCGGACCGCACCGCTTGAGGATGACCCGGATCCGGGCCAGGAGCTCCCGGATGGAGAAGGGTTTACAGAGATAATCATCCCCCCCCGACTCTAACCCAATCACCCGGTCCAGCTCTTCATCCTTGGAAGAAAGAAAAAGAATAGGCAGGTTTTGATCGGTCCGGCGGATCCGGCGGCAGAGTTCCAAGCCGTTGAGCCGGGGCATCATGATATCCAGGATCAGCAGATCCGGCTTCTCCCCTTCCAGGAAGGCCCAGGCCTCCTCACCGTTGGGAAAAACCCGTACGCTGTACCCCTCCTGCTCCAAGGCGTAGGTAAGATTATGACGGATCTTCTCTTCATCATCCACGAGGGCAATCTGAATCATGAGGTTAGTTTACCTAAGTTGCCGGTTTTTGACCACCGAACCTTTTTTTAAAAGCCTCTGTTTTGGGATTTGCCCCATTTTTGCCACAATTACGACATCTCTCCGCCCTGTTGAAGATCTACACTGTGCTCAATTACCGGGGGCGTACGCCTCCCGGTCTCTCCTCCCCGCAGGGAGGGTAACCGATAAAATGGAGGCTTGATAACGACATGGCAAAACGATTTCTGAATCCCCCGGGAAATTCGGCGGGGGTAAAATTCTTTCTCATTACGTTTCTGGTTTTAATTTTCTTGATTCCCCTGGGATTCATCCGCTCCCTCATCTCGGAACGATCGTTCCTGCAGATGGATGTTCAGGAGGAAATTGTGAATTCCTGGGGGGGAGAAAACCTTCTGGCAGGACCCTATCTGATTATTCCCTACCGGGAACAGGTGACCTACTACGATGAGGAACAGAAGGGATATCAGACCCGGCGGGTGGAAAAGCAGCTGATTCTGCTGAAGACGGTTCTCACCCTTCACGTGGATAACCGGACCCAGCTGCGGTCCCGGGGAATTTACTCGGTACCGGTTTTTGTGAGCCAGGCGGACCTGTCCGGAGAATTCGACCTGACCCAGACCGCCGCCGCCCTGGAGGGGAAGGAGCCCCTCTGGGATGATGTTCAGCTGGCCTACGCCATGCCGAAGATGAAGGCTCTTTCGTCGTTGTCGGAAGTTTCCGCCGGGGGTCAGGCCCTGGAGTTCGCCCCGGGGCCCGCCGGATCGGCCCTGCTGGACCAGCATATCACCGCCCCCTGGCGGGGACTGGAAGGAACAGAAGAGAGCCTGCCCTTCCAATTCAACCTGGAAATCAAGGGAGGCCGGTCCCTCCACTTCATCCCCCTGGCCAAGGAAACCGCCGTATCCCTCCGAACAGACTGGACTTCTCCTTCCTTCGAGGGCACCTACCTGCCCACCCGTCATGAGATGACCGATCAGGGAACCACGGCGCTCTGGAACATCAACTACCTGAGCCGCAGCTTCCCCCAGGTCTGGACCGCCGGAGAAATGGATGGTCACAGGATCCATCAGAGCCGCTTCGGTCTGACCATGATGGAACCGGTTACGGCCTACACCAAGAACAGCCGCACCGCCAAGTACGGTCTGCTCTTTCTCATCATCCCCTTCTCGGTTTTCTTCCTCTTCGAAGTGATTGCCCGCCGCCGGATCCACCCTATCCAATACCTGATGGCGGGGCTGGGAAACGTGGTGTTCTACCTGTTGCTGCTCTCCCTTTCGGAGCACCTGGGGTTCAATACCGCCTACCTCCTCTCCGCCCTGGGGGTGATCACCCTGGTGACCCTCTACGCCCGCTCCATCCTGGGCAAAGGCAGCCGGGGATGGATCATGGCCCCCATCCTGGCGGTCTGCTACGGCTATCTTTTCGTGGTGCTCCAGTCGGAAGATTACGCCTTGCTTTTGGGAAGCCTGGGGTTGTTCCTGCTGGTGGGGATGGTGATGTTTCTGACCCGAAAGATCGACTGGTACGGAACGGCGGAGATCAAAGAGTAAAGAGATTCACCCTTTACCCCTCCGGAGTCTGCCTGTATCATGGAGCTCATGGAAGTGAAACAATTCAGATTTAATCACCCGGAGATAGGCACAGTCTTTGCCTATCTCCTTTTTGATCCAGTCAGCGGCGAGGCCGCCGCGGTAGACGGGGGCGCCGCAGAAGAAATCATCCGGTGCCTTTTAAGAAATGACTTGAACTTGAAGCTGATTACCAACACTCACCGCCATACCGATCACATCGGCGGTGATGAGGCTCTGCAGGCCGCCGCTGCGGGGACCTACCGGACGCCGGCAGCACTGGCCGCCGCAGGGTCCTTCCGGCTGGGAGATGAAACGGTGGAGGTCATTCCCGCTCCCGGCCATTCCGAAGACTCTGTGGTGTTCCGGGCGGGAGACATCCTGATCACCGGGGACACCCTTTTCACCGGCACCGTGGGAAACTGCTACACCGGAGACTACGAGAGCTACTTTGCCTCTCTGAAAGCGATTACCGCCCTTCCCGGCACATGCCGTATCTATCCCGGCCACGATTTGAGGGAATATGCCGTGGGGGTAGCCCGCAAACTCGACCCGCTTTCAACATGTAGCTTTGCCCTGCCTGCCGGTTTACCTGCTGTAGGCATGGCAGGCACGAAG
>CAYYNJ010000289.1:0-457 GCA_964472775.1 uncultured Spirochaetaceae bacterium | reverse complement strand
CCCCTATTTAGAGGCGTACCTGTCAAAACGGGACCGGGAGGCCGAATATTCCCTCCTGGAGGAAGAGTTAAGGGTTAACCCTTTCATCCGATGGAACGACCCCGCCCTGGAGGCGGCCCGGAAAAGAACGAACCGCCCCCGGGAAACGGAATACCAGCGATGGCGGGCCCTGATGGATCTCCACTAAGGCCGGGTAGACTTCTTTCGAAACAATCGGGCCAGGACTTCCCGGCTCCGGGACTCCCGGGCTGTGAGGGGCAGGGGACTGTCGGAAAAACCCTCCAGATCCGCATGACTTCCCGCCACCAGCAGCACGTCCCCCTCCTGCAGGATCCTGTCGGGCCGGGAGAACTGATAATCCCCCTCCCCTTTCTCCCGGCAAGCCACGACGTTCATGACCCCGTCTTTCTCCAGATCCGCCTCCTGCAGACTCATTCCCACTAGATGCTTCGGCACC
>CAYYNJ010000288.1:1351-4327 GCA_964472775.1 uncultured Spirochaetaceae bacterium | reverse complement strand
GAATGGGCTAAGATTACGAAGAAGAAAGAGAAGACGGTCGATGCTGAAGGAAATGTTTATATTCAGGCGACCTTTAACAATACTATTGTGACCATCACCGATATCCGGGGAAACACCCTTTCCTGGGCGAGTGCTGGTGGGCTTGGTTTTCGGGGTGCAAAAAAATCTACCCCCTATGCGGCACAGACAACCGCTGAAACCGCCGCTAAGAAAGCGATGGATTTCGGGCTGAGAGAAGTGAATGTTTATGTCAAGGGTCCCGGTGTCGGCCGTGAATCCGCCATCCGTTCTCTGGGAAATCTCGGCTTGTGGGTGAAGAGCATCAAAGACATGACTCCCATTCCCCACAATGGATGTCGGCCCAGAAAAAGTAGAAGAGTGTAAGGGGAGGCAGAATGGCTAGAAATACAGGACCACAGTGTCGCTTGTGCCGTGCGGAAGGCACCAAGCTTTACTTGAAAGGGGATAGGTGTAACACCAGTAAATGCCCCATCAATAAGAAACGACCCGCTCCGGGGAAAGGCCCCCGGGACCGGATGAAAAAGAAAACCGACTATGCAATTCAGCTTCGGGAAAAACAAAAGCTCAAGAGAATTTACGGCATGTTGGAAAAACAGTTCCGTCTTTTCTTTGCCCGGGCCGACCGTATGCAGGGTAAGACCGGTGAAAACCTGATCATTCTTCTGGAAAGAAGACTGGACAGCATGGTTTTCCGGTTGAAATTTGCCTCTTCCCGTAATCAGGCCCGCCAGCTTGTGTCTCATGGACACGTCATGGTTAACGGACAGAGGGTTACCATTGCCTCCTACATCGTTAAGGTGGGTGATGTGATCGAAATCCGTGAAAAGAGCCAAAAAATGCAGGTGGTCAAGGAAAGCCTCAAAGAGTATACTAGGTCGGGTGTTTATCCCTGGCTCGAGGTAGATCCCGATGCCATGAAGGGAAAAGTTATCGCCATGCCCAAGCGCAGCGATGTTCTTGATCTGGCGGATATTCAGGAGCAGTTGGTCGTTGAGCTGTATTCAAGATAAGGGAGTTTAAATGGCTAGGAAAAACCTTTTAAAAGGATTCAAAAGACCCAAGGGTATCACTTTTGAGCATAGCCAGGTTAGCGCTCACAGCGGCCTGTTTACGGCGTACCCGTTCGAGAGGGGATATGGAACCACCATCGGTAATACACTGAGGCGGGTGCTGCTCTCTTCCATACAGGGATATGCCGTAACGGCTGTTAAAATTGTCAGTTACGATGGGGAGAATACTCCCCACCATATCTCAAGTGAGTATGAGCCGATCCCCGGGGTTGTAGAAGACACTCCGGAAGTTATTAACAATCTCAAGCAATTGATGATTCGGCTTCCCGAGGATTCTGAGCAAAAGGTCATTAATATCGAATGCAAGGGACCCGGCGTGGTTCGCGGAGAAGATCTTGCCCGAGAAAGTGATATCGAGATCATGAATAAGGATCTCCTTATTGCAACCTTGATGGATGATGCAAAGTTTGATATGGAGATTCAAATTGACCTAGGCCGGGGCTATGTTCCTGCCGAGCTTAATGAACGGTATATTGAAATTGCCGGCACCATTCCTGTGGATGCGGTTTTTTCTCCCGTCAAGCGGGTCAAATACAACATTGAAAACTGCCGTGTGGGTCATCGAAGTGATTATGATAAGCTGATTATGGAAGTAACCACCGATGGATCCCTCTCTCCCGAGGATGCGGTGGCCGAGGCGGCCAAAATCATTAAAGATCATTTCTCCATATTCATTAATTTTGATGAGGATGCCATAGGCGGAGACGATGACATTGATGAAGAGGAAGAGCGCATTCGCGCCATTCTCGACACCCCTGTGGATGAACTTGAACTTTCGGTACGTTCGAGCAACTGCCTTAAGAATGCGAACATCAAGAGCATCGGTGATTTGACCCGTAGAACCGAAGAAGACATTGCTAAAACAAGAAACTTCGGGAAAAAGTCGCTCCAGGAGATAAAGGAGAAACTCTCAGAGTGGAACCTGACCCTGGGAATGACCGATTACAGTCAAATCAGCACTTCCAGGAAATTTCAAGCTAAGAAGGAAGAAGAAAATGAGGCATAAAATAGGCTTTAATAGATTAGGTCTTGCTACAAGCCATAGAAAGTCCATGATGAAAAACATGGTCACCTCTCTTTTCGATCACGAAAAGATAGAGACTACCAAGGCCAAAGCAAAGGAAGCTCAGAAAATCGCCGAAAAAATGATTACCCGTGCCAAGGTAGATTCCGTCCATAACCGGCGGATTATTGCCCGGAGTATTGGGAATAAGGCCGTTCTTGCCAAGCTTTTTACGGAAATTGGACCGCGGTTTAAAGAAAGAAATGGTGGATATACCAGCATTCTTAAACTTGGATACCGACAGGGTGATGCGGCTGAGATGGTTCTGTTGCAGCTGGTGAAGGACGAAGAGGCTCCCAAGGCTAACAAGAAAAAAGCCGCTGCAAAAAAAGAAGCTGCCCCTAAGAAGGATGCTGCCCCTAAGAAGGAAACCGCTGCTAAAAAAGAAGCGGCTCCTAAGAAGGAAGCGGCTCCTAAGAAGGAAGAAGCTCCCAAAGCAGAGGAAACTTCTGTTGAAGAAAAAGCGGAGGCTCCCGCCGAAGAAGTGGTTGAAGAAACGACCCCTGCGGCTGAGTAATTCGAAACATTTTACCAAACGGCGCACCCTTTATCGGGTGCGCTTTTTTTGTATTGCCGGTTCAAAAAACACCGGAGCATGCCGATAATGTCAAAGTACGAGGAGTCTTTTCAATAGATATTTCCTGAAAAGATTCAAAGATATTCAATAAATATGAAGGTCGTAACGGTATAGGTGAAAACGTCTCAGAAGATCGCCATTAGTCTCCTTCTCACTGTTTTATTGGGTGGGATTGGTACGTTCTTGGCGTTTTCCGGTCTTTTTGATTATGTGGAGACCCGTTTTTACCAGAATAAGCTGCAAGA
>CAYYNJ010000288.1:0-1341 GCA_964472775.1 uncultured Spirochaetaceae bacterium | reverse complement strand
CATAGATGAGTACTCGGAGCCAAGCCCGTATACAACAGATTATCTTAGATTTAGACACCTTAAAAAAAGGAAGTCTGGCCTTTGAAGAAACTTTGTCACTTCAGTTTTCTTCTTTGCTGGACAACCCTTTTATTAGAAGAAATTTCATTCCAAATCAAAGTCAGGAAGATATTTTTAACACCGAAGACGGCTACCTTCAATTAAAACGTCAAATCCCGGGCTTTCTTTTTGCCCGATTAATTGATCTGGAAGGGAAGATCCACTACAGCACCCTGGAAGAGGATTATCAGGCCGATGGCAGGTATAAACGAGTTTATCGGCGCTTAAATGAAACTGGCGACAGATTTGGTCTGGCAGAACTCACCGTCGATGCTCCTTATACCGTTTTTAATGATCAATCGAGGCAGATGTACATTTATGCTTTGCCGGTAATCGACGGGCTTACTGAGAATAGAATTGGTACGGGATTGTTTTACGTATCGGTTAAAGGGCTGCAGCAGTATCTTTTGAAAGAGGGTTTTCTGGGATTAGGAGAAGATCTGCAAATTACAGCCCAGGGAAGTGTCGTTTCAACCGCAGGGAGCAAGAATCTTGTTCCTCAAGAGTCGTTAGACGGATTCTGGAGTTCCGGCGATAAAGCCGGTTTTTCCCTTATCGGTGAAACAGGGGAGGGGGAAGATCAACTCTACCTTGTGTCGACCGATTTTAGTTTTAATAGAAAAATCGGGTATATTTTCTTCGGAAAACTCCTCAACCTTTCGGAGAGTTTAAAATACCTCCTGTTAGGTTCTTTTTATGTGACCCTTTTCTTAGTGGTTTTTTTGATTTTCAGCTTCAACCAGGACAAAGCGGTGGTCGTTACCGACCGTATCAAACGGTTTCAGATTAATTTTCTGAAAGAATATCTGGATAACCGGGAATCTATGAACTGGGAAACCTGGCGAAAAGAATTGGATTCCAAGAAAAAAGTTATCAACAAGCAGATAAAAAAAGGACTTGGTAGAATAAACGCCGAAAAAGCGGCAGAAGTGGATAAACTGCTTGACAGCAGCTGGGAAGAAATTTTCCGGGTTCTCGGTGAAAGGACCGGACCCGCCTTAGAGACATCTGTAGATTTAGCGAATATTGAATCGATGCTTAAGAAAGTATTAAGCGATCTTCATTTAATCATCAATGCTAAAACTGACGCTGTTGTCGATAAACCAAGGACTCAAACCAAGCAGCCCGCAGCGGCGCCCCAAGAGGCCGAGGAGCTTGAAGAGGCTGAGGAGCTGGACGAGGCCGAAGAGCTGGACGAGGTCGAGGAGCTGGACGAGGTCGAGGAGCTTGAAGAGGCCGAGG
>CAYYNJ010000287.1:0-4347 GCA_964472775.1 uncultured Spirochaetaceae bacterium | reverse complement strand
GTTCGTCGTTGGCTTCCCGCCGGATGTTCCTGATGGCCACGCGGCTCTGTTCGGCGGTGTTCTTTGCCATCTTGACATACTCTTTCCGCCGTTCTTCCGTCAGGGGGGGGATGTTGATCCGTATGACCTTGCCGTCGTTGTTGGGGTTAACCGAGAGCTCTGATTTATGAATGGCTTTTTCGATCTCGTTCAACATGGCCTTGTCCCAAGGCTGGATGACCACAAGCCGGGCTTCAGGGACCGAAATGGTGGCGACCTGATTCAGGGGCGTGGTGTTGCCGTAGTACTCAACTTTGACTTGGTCGAAAAGGGATGAAGAGGCGCGTCCGGTGCGAATAGAGTTGAAGTCATCCTTGAGGGCGGCCACACTCTTTACCATCTTATCTTCCGCTTTGTCTAAAACATCCTGCATGACAGACTTCTCCTTTAAATAGAGGGGGCCGGCGGGAAAGAATCCCCGAACCGGCCCCGTTAATTTGCTATTCCAGTTCTTCGCCGAGCTTGAAGCTGATGTATTCGGCGATGGTAATCTTACCGCCCACTTCCTTACTCAGACCTTCGAGAATCTTACCGACGCTGACCTTTTCTTCTTTGACAAAACCCTGGTCGAGGAGGCAGATAGAACCCAGGTGTTTGTTCAGTTTGCCCTGGATGATGCCTTGGAGTACCTTTTCGGGTTTGTCCAGACCTTCGGACTGTTTGGTGAAGATCTCTTCCTGCTCTTTTAAGTAGGCGGGGTCCACATCGTTCCGGGAGAGGTACATGGGGGCAAAGGCCGCCACATGCAGGGCCAGGTCAAAACCGAGCTGTTTTACCTTTTCCTCTTTCATCAGTTCGGGTTTTTCCACCGCCAGCTTCACCAGGACGCCGATTTTCCCGGCGCCGTGGATGTAGTCCACCACCATCTCGTTGGCTCCGATGGTCAGGAGTTTAATCCGCCGGGCGGCAATGTTTTCTTTCAGGGTAGAAATGGCTCCCTTGAGCTGCTCTTCCAGGGCGGGGGTCAGGGTTTCGGTGCCGGCATCAATACAGCCTTCCAGGAGGGCCGTGCCGGATTTAACGAAAACTTCGTTGATGGCAACGAAGTCGGTTTCACAGGAGAGTTCCATCACTCCCGCCTTGTCGCCTTTGACCATGGTAAAAACCCGGCCCTCGTTGGTGGCCCGGCCGCTCCGCTTGGCGGCGGCGGCGAGTCCCTGTTCTTTCAGCAGCTTTTCCGCCTTGGCAAAATCGCCGGCGGCTTCGATCAGGGCGTTCTTGCAGTCCAGCATTCCCGCCCCGGTTTTATCTCTTAGTTTTTTTACGTCTTCAGGTTTAACACTCACGTTATTGCTCCTATATCAAGGATGAAACGGCCGCCGGGCTTTCTGCCGGCGGCGGGTTCCTTTCGTTTATTTCTCTTCGGAAGAGGGGTCGTAGTTGGAATAGTCTTTGTCGGCAAAGGTTTTATCGTCAGCCACGGACTCTCCCAGAGGGGCGGTTTCGGCATCACCGAAGTCTACATCCTCCTCATCATCGTCTTCTTCATCTTTGTTGCGGGTGGGCATATTGTCGCCCAGAAGGCCGTCTTCCTCTTGGAGGGTTTCGATCACTTCAAGACCGACTTCATTGTCCGCTTCTACCACCGCATTGGCGATGATCTGGGTAAAGAGGGTGATGGCCCGGATGGCATCGCCATTGCCGGGGATGGGGTAGTCGATACCGGTGGGATCACAGTTGGTATCCACCACGGCGATGATGGGAATACCCATCCGGCGGGCTTCCGCCACGGCGATGGCTTCTTTCCGGGTATCAATAATGAAAAGTACCGCCGGAAGCTCTTTCATGTCCTTGATGCCGCCTAAGTTCTTCTCGAGGCTGCTCCGTTCCTTGTTCAGTTTGGAGACCTCTTTTTTGGTGAGGCTTTCAAAGGTTCCATCCACTTCCATTTTATCGATTTTCTTGAGGCGGTGGATAGATTTCTTGATGGTTTCAAAGTTGGTAAGCATACCGCCTAACCAGCGGTTGTTGACATAGTACATGCCGCACCGGGTGGCTTCACGCTCGATGGCCTGTTGGGCCTGCTTTTTGGTTCCCACGAAAAGGACGGTGCCGCCGTTATGGACCGATTTGCGGACCACTTCGTAGGCTTCCTTGATGGAAACGATGGTTTTCTGGAGATCGATGATATGAATCCCGTTTCTTTCGGCGAAGATATACTTCTTCATCCGGGGATCCCATCTTTTGGTTTGGTGCCCGAAATGCACCCCTGACTCTAGCAGGTTCTTCATGGTTACAACTGCCACAGTTGTCCTCCTGGTTTTCCGCGGTATACGCGGTGCCTTCTCTTATTCTCACGCCCATGGGGATAACGAATTAACCCGGTCCGGCGCGGAAGATTCCCTAATACCTAGGGGTTGCCTTCCCGAAGGGGAAGTCATACCGCCTTAATATGCCATAAAGCGAGTCGATTGGCAAGCCCATCACATTGGGGTAGGAACCGACTATCTTACGCACCAGGCACGCTCCGGCGCCTTGGATCTTGTACGCCCCCGCCGCATCTTCCCATTCCACCGTGTTCAGATACCATTCGATATCTTCGGGCGAGAACCGGTGAAATACCACGGGGGTCGTGACGGTCCAGGTTTTAATATCCCGGCGGGGAATATGCAGGGCCAGGCCGGTGATGACCCTATGCCGCCGGCCTGAAAGTTTATGAAGCATGCGCCGGGCGTCCTCCCGGTCCGCGGGTTTTCCCAGCAGCCGTCCCCGGAAGATAAGAAAGGTATCGGCTCCCAGGATCCAGGAGCGGTCGGCGGACTTGAGGGTCCGGCTCAGGGCCTCCGCCTTGAGCCGGGCAAGACGGCGGGCCTCCATCCTGGGATGGGAAGAAAGAAAGGTCTCATCCACATCCTGGGGGTGAATGGAAAGGGTTAAACCCATCCGTTCCAGCAATTCCTTGCGGCGGGGTGAACCCGAAGCCAGGTAAAGGAGCGGAGCCTCGGGGGCTCCGGGGTTTTTATTCATCTAAAAGACTCCTAGAGGGACCGGAAAAGAAGAATTCCCCCCGCCGCACCCAAGAAGGTGCCGGGGTTGAAGCGGATGAAGAAACTGATCACCCCCAGGTCAAAGCCCACGGGACCCACACTGAGAGAGAAGGGCAGCCCTCCGGCGGCAAAGAGCCGCTCCAGAATATCCCAGGAGAGGGTGCCGATAAGAAGGCCCAGAAAAAGGAAGAGCAGCAGGGGTTGAAGGTTTTTCTTGATCAATTTCATGCGGGGCTGCCCTTAAGGGCGAGACGGACCGGGCAGTGATCCGAACCCTCGATGTTTTTCATGATTCCCGCCGACTCTATTTGGCCGGTAAAACTTTGGTTGACGCAGAAGTAATCGATCCTCCATCCAATATCCTTCTGCCGGGCCTGAAACCGGTAAGACCACCAGGTGTATTGACCCGGTTCCTGATTGAAGAGACGGAAGGTGTCGGTATATCCCCCGTCGATGAACTCGTCCATCCAGGCCCTCTCCTCCGGCAGATAGCCGGGATTTTTTTCGTTGCGGCTTGGGTTGGCCAGATCTATCGGTTTATGGGCGATGTTGTAGTCGCCGCAGAGGACGATATTTTTTCCTTCCGCCACAAGTTGGTCCAGTTTTTCCTTCAGGGAGCGGCAGAACCGAAGCTTGTAATCCAGCCGGGCTCCTTCGGCCTGACTGTTGGGAAAATAGGCGTTTACCAGGGTGAAGGCGGGATAATCCAGCAGGAGGGTCCGCCCTTCGGCGTCGAATTCCGGAATCCCCAGGGTATAGACCGCCGTTGGAGGGGCCAGGGTTTTCTTGATATATACCGCAGTGCCCGAGTATCCCTTCTTTTCTGCGTCGGCGAAATGGACGGTATATCCTTCGGGTTCGAGAAACTTGCCGTAAAGCTGCTCCCGCTGGGCTTTCGTTTCCTGCAGGCAGAGAAAATCCGGGTTTTCAGCGGAGAGAAACTCGAAGAGCCCCTTCTTTTCACAAGCTCTAATTCCGTTTACGTTCCATGAGATAAGATCAATCATGGAATAATTTTATCGGCGGGGTGTGGTCTGGTCAAGGTCGCAAGAAAAAAGTGGTGTTACCACTTTTTTCTTGCTCTCGGAGTTTGGCGTAGCCAAACTCCAGGGGGGGTGGAGCGAGCGGAGTTCGACGCCGGACAAGTTCTCTTGGAGTTTGGCTTTGCCAAACTCCAGGGTTGTGGGTGGGCTACGCCAAACTCAGGGGGGGGGAGCGAGCGGAGTTCGACGCCGGACAAGTTCTCTTGGAGTTTGGCTTTGCCATACTCCCGGGGGGTGGGTAGGAGATGCCGAACTCCCGGGGAGGGCAGGGGCGGGGG
>CAYYNJ010000286.1:0-4373 GCA_964472775.1 uncultured Spirochaetaceae bacterium | reverse complement strand
ATATCAGCGCCGCCCATAGGATGGTGGCCCGGTGTCTCAAAGAAGGCCGGGCCCTGATTGAGAACCGCCTGGTTCCCGAGGAGGAGTGTTTTCTCACCCGCCGGGGCGGTTCGGTTTTGGTTTTTCCATTGAAGACCGGTTCGGTTTCCCTGGGGGCCTTGGTTCTCCATACCGACAGAGAAGATGTGTATGACGAAAATCATTGCCAGCTTTTGGAGTCCCTCTCCCTGTTTTTGGGTGTTTCCGTCTCCAATGCCCTGAGCCATCAGGATGTGGCGGCTTTGAATGAAGAACTTCAGGGCGAGCGGGCCGAATTGATTTCCTCCTATACCCGGATCACCCGGATGGCTAACTACGACAGCCTCACGGATCTGCCTAACCTACGGCTTCTCAACGAATTCTTACCCCGTTACATGAATCAGGCCCGCCGCCGGGGGTGGATTTTGGGGGTGTTTTTTATCGACCTGGACGATTTTAAACCGGTGAATGATCTCTACGGTCATGACGGCGGCGATACCCTTCTCATCGAGGCGGGAAGGCGCATTCAGTATTCTCTGCGCCAGTCGGATATCGTGGCCCGGGTGGGGGGCGATGAATTTATTGCCCTGGTTCAGGGGCTGGACGGGGAAGAAGATGCGGAAAACATCACCCGAAAACTCTTAGAAGGGTTGAAAGATCCCTTCTTGCTGGATGGGAACGAGGTAACCATCGGGGCCAGTGTAGGGATCAGTCTTTACCGGGGAGGCGATGAAACGCCGGAGCTTCTGAAGCGGCAAGCCGATTTAGCCATGTATGCGGTGAAACGGGGCGACAAGCACGGCTTCCGCATTTTCCGGGAGAAGCACTTCCCGGATTCCTGAGGGCATTGCCCCTTTTTACCGGTTTCATGTAGTATGATTGTGCCTTAAGGATAATAATAAAGGTAATGCGTTGGGAGGTAGAGAATGAGTATTCATATTGGTGCTAAAAAAGGGGATATTGCCGAGGCGGTTCTGATGCCCGGAGATCCCTTGAGGGCAAAATTTATCGCCGAAACATGGCTGGAAAATCCGGTTTGTTATAACGAAGTACGGGGTATGTACGGGTTTACCGGAACCTATAAGGGGAAAAGGATATCTGTGCAGGGTTCAGGGATGGGGCAGCCCAGCTTGGGGATCTACGCTTCGGAGCTGATGACCATGTACGGTGTTAAGACGCTTATCCGTGTGGGGTCCTGCGGGGCCATGCAGCCGGACCTGAAGCTGCGGGATGTCATTCTGGCCCAGGCGGCGTCCACCGATTCCAGCATGAATAAGATCCGGTTCAAGGGGATGGATTACGCCCCCGTGGCGGACTGGGATCTTCTCGAGAGGGCTTGGAAGGAATCCCAAGACCGGGATGTCCAGGTTAAGGTGGGGAACATCCTTTCCAGCGACACCTTCTATAACGATGACCCGGAAGCGTGGAAACTCTGGGCGAAGTTCGGTGTCTTGGCGGTGGAAATGGAGGCGGCGGCCCTCTACACCCTGGCGGCTAAGCATCAGTGCCGGGCCTTGGCGATTTTGACGGTCAGCGACAGCATCGTCACCGCCCAGGAAACCACCTCGGAAGAGCGGGAGAAGACCTTCCACGATATGATAGAAATCGCCCTGAATACGGCGGCGGCCTTCGTCTAGGCCAGAAACCGGAAATCAAGGGTAGAATTAGGCTTGGTTTTGGGTTATAATCGGCCCGGAACAATTATTAAGGAGGCCATGATGGCTCATACTATTTCCAGTGATTGTGTTGCTTGCGGAGCTTGTATTTCCGAATGTCCCGTAGAGGCCATTTCGGAAGGTGATATCTACGTCATCGATGCGGATAAATGTACCGATTGCGGCGCCTGTGTCGATGTATGTCCCGCCGACGCCATTTCCGGCTAGGACGGGTAGGTTGAAAGCCGGCAGGGAGCCTGTTTTCCTTGGGGAGCACGGCTTTTCCGGTTTTTCTTTAATGGGCTGTCCTCCTCCGGGGGGGCGGCTTTTTTTATGGGGTTTCCCCTCGGACCCTCCTCAGGGGAAGGTGGTTATAAATGGATGAGAGAACCAAGGCCATAGAGCGGGCTTCCTTGGCGGGGGTGATGGGAAACAGTTTCCTGGCGGTGATGAAAATTACCCTGGGTCTTTTTTCCGGCAGCCTTGCCCTGGTGGGGGCCGGAATCGACACCGCCACCGATATCATCACCTCCCTGATTACCCTCTTTGCCGCCCGTCTTGCGGCAAAACCGCCGGATAGGCAGCATCCCTACGGCCACGGCCGGGTGGAAACCATTGCCACCAAGGTTTTATCCTTTATCATTTTCTTCGCCGGCGCCCAGCTGGGGGTAACCACGGTGAAGAGCTTTTTTTCGGGGGCCGTTCCCGAGCTGCCCAACCCGGTGGCTCTCTACGCTACCCTGATTTCCCTGGCGGGCAAGGCCCTGCTGTTTTGGTACAAGCATCGAACCGCGGTGAGGGTGGAGAGCCAAATGCTCCTGGCGGATGCGAAAAATATGCTGGGAGACGTGCTTCTATCAGGGAGCGTCTTTATCGGTCTGGCCGCCACCCTCCTTTTCCAGGCCCCCGTGGTGGACCGGATCATGGCCGCCTTGGTTTCTCTCTGGATTATGAAGACCGCTTTTAGTATCTTTCTAGAATCCACCGAAGAGTTGATGGAAGGAACCAACGACGAGGGGATATACCGGCACATCTTTCAAGCCGTGGCGGATACTCCCGGGTCGGGGCATCCCCACCGGGCCAGGGTAAGGAAGCTCAACGGGTTGATCGTCATCGATCTGGATATCGAGGTGGAGGGGGAAATTACCGTGAAAGAAGGCCACCGGATCGCCATGGCGGTGGAAGAAGCCATTAAGGCGCGGGTGGAAAAAGTTTATGATATTATTGTCCATGTGGAGCCTCGGGGCAATTTTGAAACCGAGAAATACGGCCTATCCGAACGAAAACTGGAAAGTAAGGATCCGTAAAAAAGAGAAGGCCCGGGCCTTCTTAAATTGATACATGAAATCACGGCCCTGGGGCCGTTCAGGAGATAATAATGGTAGATGCGTTGAAAACGAATCATAAATTGAAGAAGCGTAAAGGGCCGGTGGTTCTGGTAATCATGGATGGTGTGGGCTACGGCAAGTATTCCCAGGGGGATGCTGTTGCCTCGGCGGTGACTCCCACCCTGGACGGGCTGCATAAATCCTCTCCGGTTACCCGCCTGAAGGCCCATGGTACCGCCGTGGGCCTCCCGTCCGACGATGATATGGGGAATTCCGAGGTGGGCCACAACGCCATCGGTTGCGGCCGGGTTTTTGCCCAGGGCGCCAAACTGGTGGGCATTTCCATCGAATCGGGCCGGCTCTTCCAGGGGGAAACCTGGAAAAAATTGACCGGTCAGGCCCTGGTAAACCAGTCCACCCTCCACTTCATCGGGCTCATGTCCGACGGAAACGTCCATTCCAACATCGCCCATCTGCGGGCCATGATCGAAAAGGCCCGGGAAGCCGGGGTGAAGAAGGTAAGGATCCACGGTCTTCTGGACGGAAGGGACGTGGCAGAGACTTCGGCACTGGAATTTTTTGATCCCTTTGAAGAATTTCTCGCCGGTCTCAATGGTCCCGGCTTCGATGCCCGGATCGCCTCGGGGGGCGGCCGGATGCAGATAACCATGGACCGTTACGGCGCCAACTGGGATATGGTAAGAAAGGGATGGGAAACCCACGTCCTGGGAGAAGGCCGGGGTTTCGCTTCCGCCCATGAAGCCATCGAAACTCTCCGGACTGAAACGGGAGCCATCGACCAGGATCTGCCCCCCTTTGTCATCACCGAGGGCGGTAAGCCCGTGGGGACCGTCGAAGACGGCGACAGCGTGATCCTCTTTAACTTCCGGGGGGACCGGGCTCTGGAATTGACCCGGGCCTTCGAGGCGGGGGATGACTTCACCGAGTTTGACCGGAAGAGAATTCCCCGGGTGGAATACGCCGGGATGATGGAATACGACGGAGACCTGCATATCCCCGCCCAGTATCTGGTTTCTCCTCCCTCTATCGACCGGACCGTGGGCGAGTATCTGGTGGCGTCGGGGGTGCGGCAGTTTGCCATCTCGGAGACCCAGAAATACGGTCATGTCACCTACTTTTTCAACGGAAACAAACTGGGAAAATTCAGTGATGAGATGGAAACCTATGAAGAAGTGCTGTCTGATGTCCTGCCCTTCGAACAGCGGCCCTGGATGAAGAGCGCCGAGATTACCGATCGGCTAATCCAGGTTCTTCAAGAGGGAAAATACGATTTTATCAGGGTCAACTATCCTAACGGAACAAGCTTTAATTCATAGTCACTAGTTGTAAGATTGGTAGAATTCATATGACT
>CAYYNJ010000285.1:0-4422 GCA_964472775.1 uncultured Spirochaetaceae bacterium | reverse complement strand
GGTATCCTGGTCCTCCTCGATGTCAATATCCGGCACCCCGGCCTCGTCTCGAGGGAGGATGAACATGCCGAACTGGGAGGTGATGGCTTCGATTTCTTTGATTTTATGCTTATTCTGAGAAGCGGCCACGATTTTGGTCATAGTGGCTTCCTTTTGTTTTCGGAACAGTTCCCGGCAGCCCTTTTCTCCCAGAGCCAGCAACTCCTGAAGCTGAGCCGCAGTGAAGGTAGCCTCTTCTCCGGTGCCCTGGATCTCCACGAACTCTCCCTGGTCGGTCATGACCAGGTTCATGTCCACGGAGGCCGCAAAGTCTTCTTCATAAGCCAGGTCCAGACGGGCTTCTCCCTCGACGATTCCCACGCTGATGGCGGAAACGGCGCTTTTTAAAGGCCATTCCCGGATCATGCCCTGGTTTTTCAGCCATTTCAGGGCATCCACCAGGGCCACATAAGCTCCGGTAATGGAGGCGGTGCGGGTGCCTCCGTCGGCCTGGATCACATCACAGTCGATCCAGATGGTCCGCTCCCCCAGCAGGGAAAGATCCACCACCGATCGAAGGGCCCGGCCGATCAATCTTTGTATTTCTACGGTTCTCCCGTCGGTTTTCAGTACATCCCGCCGTTTTCTGGTGCCGGTGGACCCGGGGAGCATGCCGTATTCGGCGGTGACCCAGCCCTGCCCCGTTCCCTTCAGGTGACGGGCGGTGGTTTCTTCCACCGATGCGGTGCAGATGACCTTGGTGTTCCCCATCTCGATCAGCACCGAGCCCTGGGGGCTCATCAGGTACTGGTTGGTGATCTTTACCGTCCTCAACTGGTCCTTGTTCCGATTGTCGTTTCTCATGAATACCTCAATTTCTATGCGCGTTGGCCTGTCTGTTCAATCTCTATAAAATGGCCTTCAGGCCGATGAGCAGGAGGATGGCTCCTCCCAGGATCTCCGCCCGGCAGCCCAGATAATCGCCGAATTTGTTACCAATGATGATGGCAAAGATGACCAGGATGAAGGTGGTGGCACCGATGACCAGAGCCGCCTCCAGCAAAGGTGCTCCCGCCAGTTTCAGGGCGATCCCTACAGCAAAGGCGTCCAGACTGGTGGCTACACTTTGGATCAGGATCAGCCTTCCGTTCATCTCAGGCCGGATGCAGACTTCTTCCCGCAGGCTGGCAATGCCGTCTTTCAGCA
Organism: uncultured Spirochaetaceae bacterium; assembly: GCA_964472775.1. GTDB lineage: Bacteria > Spirochaetota > Spirochaetia > UBA9216 > UBA9216 > CAYYNJ01. The sequence continues at coordinate 3,237 of CAYYNJ010000285.1, read as the reverse complement.
TTTTGATTCCAATGATTCCCAGGATGCCCAAAATAACGATTCCGGAGAAGCGAGTGACCAGATTGGCCAGGATGCCCCCTGCCAAAAGCCCCCCCAGGAGGGGCATCATCGCCTGGAATCCTCCGAAGGCAAGAGGCTGCATAAGCTGAAGGGATTTTTTCATCCCGTTGTACACCATGCCGTTGGTCATGGAGACTGCCACGGCATCCATGGACAATCCCACTGCAATCAATAATATTTCTCCCCAGGACATTCCCGTCTCCTTCTGTTTGGTCTTATCCCGCCTATTATACCATATTCAGGCTGGACCTTCTACTAAAAGTAGTGTAAAATGACACATAACATCAAGGAAAAACGGAGGACTTTTTATCATGAAAACTGTTATAATTGACGGATTTACCACCAACCCGGGAGACCTTTCCTGGGAAGGTTTCAACCAGTTTGGCACCTATGAAGTCTACGACCGGACCGAGGACACGGAAAAGGACCAATTGATCCTGGAGCGGATCGGGGATGCGGATGCCATCCTGGTCAACGGGAACCAGATTACCGGAGATATGATGCGCCAATGCCCCAACTTGAAATTCATCTCGGAATGTGCCACCGGCTACGACAATATTGACATCAAAACGGCCAAAGAGCTGGGTATTGCCGTAACCAACGTACCCGGCTATTCCACCGATGCGGTGGCCCAGCATACCATTGCCCTTCTCCTGGAGCTGACCAACCATGTGGCCCGCCACAACACGGCCGTCCAGCAGGGAGAATGGTTCGATGCTCCCGATTTCTGCTTCACGAAAAAGCCCCTAACCCTGCTGGCAGGAAAGACTTTGGGAATTGTCGGCTACGGAGCTATCGGTAAGCGGGTAGCCGAAATCGCAGAAGCCCTGGGCATGCGGATCCTCAAGTACCGGGAAGATCCGGAAAAGGCTCTGGCTGCTGACGCGGTCACCCTCCACTGTCCCTTAAACGAAGAAACCCGCCACTTCATTAACCGGGAAACCCTGGCCCGAATGAAGGACGGTGCCCTGCTGATCAACACCGGCAGAGGCGGCCTGCTGGATGAAGCCGCCGTGGCTGAAGCCCTCAAGACCGGCAAGCTCGCCGGCCTGGCGGCCGACGTCCTGTCCTCCGAGCCCCCGGCCCGGGACAACCCCCTGATCGGCCTTCCCAATGCCATCATCACCCCCCACATCGCCTGGATCCCCAAAGAAACCCGGGAATACCTGATTCAAGTCTGCCTGGACAATCAAAAGAGCTTCCTGGCCGGTGGCACCCTGAACCGGATCGTCTAACCAACTTTATAAGCGTTTCTACAAATTGGTCAACATCGACAAAAAAATACAAGCGTTCAACTCCGGAAGGCGTTGCAATCGCTTGTATTTTTGCTTGCGTCAAATTTCGACACCGGACAATTTGTAGAACTGTTCTTAAAGTTGGAGGCCGACTTCGAAGGCCTTCAGGTTCATGTCAATGAAGGCGGGCTTGACGTTCTCCCGGATGATCCGGTTCCAGTCGATGTCCTGGAGGCCCATGGCTTTGACGGTGGCGCCCAGGAGGATGATGTTCATGATCTTGCCATTCCCCAGTTTTTCGGCCTCTTCGTTGGCCTGGACCACTTTTGTCGGTGCTGCTTTTTTAATTTCGTCCAGAATGGTGTCCGAGTACTCCCGCCATTCCATCAGCACCGGCATGGGGTTGATCTTATAGTCGTTGACGATGACCTGACCGCCGGGCTTCAGGTATTCCATCCACCGGAGGGCTTCCATTTTTTCAAAGGAAACCAGCACATCCGCACTGCCCTTTTCGATGACAGGGGAGTAAACCTTTTCCCCGTACCGAACCTGGGAAGAAACAGAACCCCCTCGCTGGCTCATGCCATGGATCTCGCTCATCTTTACATCATATCCCTGCTCCATCAGGCCCAGGGTCAGCAGCTTGCTGGCCAGAATCGTTCCCTGACCTCCCACTCCAACAAGCAGAATGCTCTTAACTTCTTTCTTATTTGTCATCTTACTTGCCCTCCTTTGCGATGGCCTTTTTCGGGCAAATCTGGGCACAGACTTCGCAGCCCACACACTGAAGCCTGTCGATGGTCATCTTGTTTGCTTCCTTATCAAAGACCAGAGCCGGGCATCCACACTTCAGGCAGAGCTTGCAGGCAATGCATTTTTCCGGATCCACTGCGCATTTATCCTCGAATACACCGACGAATTCTTCCTTGTCCTCGGGAATCAGCTTTTTCAGAGCACAGGGCCATCTGGTGATGATGACGGAAGGTTCATCCAAGGCCAGAGCCCAGTTGAAGGTCTCCCGAACCTTTTTCAGGTCATTGGGGTCAATGGTGACCACATTTTTAGCGCCCAGAGCCCGGCAGATGACTTCAATGTCCATGGCAGGAGCCGGGGAATTGTCCGCATGACGGCCGGAACCAGGATTTTCCTGATGACCGGTCATGCCGGTGATCCGGTTGTCCAGAATCACGTTCACTGTCCGGCTGTTGTTATAAAGCACCTCAATCAGAGAGTTGATGCCGGTATGGAAGAAGGTGGAATCCCCCAGGACGGATACGACCCGCATGTCGCTGCCGATCCGGTCAAAGGCCTGCTGAGCCCCGTGGCCGGCACTGATGCTGGCTCCCATGCAAATGTTGAAATCCATAGCATTGTAGGGAGGAGCAAAACCCAAGGTATAGCAGCCGATGTCGCCGGCTACCATGACATTCTTCCGCTTGCCCAGCTCGTAGAAGAATCCCCGGTGAGGACATCCGGCACAAAGAGTCGGAGGCCGGTCCACCACGCTTCCGCATTCCAGGGGCAGGATTTCTTTTTCCTCTCCGGTGACCGCTTTGCGAATCACGTCAGGAGTCAGTTCTCCGTAGGCGGGGAAGGTATCCTTTCCGTGGCATTCAAAACCGAGAAGTTTAACGGCTTCTTCAATGATGGGATCGTTTTCTTCAATTATATAGATGGTTTCCAGGCCTTGACAGAATTCCTTCATCATCTCCAGGGGATGGGGATAGGAAAAGCCCAGCTTCAGGTAAGAAACCTGGTCACCGAATACTTCCTGAGCGAAGGTGTAAGCCATGCCGCTGGAAATCACCCCAATCTTCTTGCCCGGGTTTTCTACGTAGTTAAAGGGGGATTTTCCCGAAGCTTCCGCCAGCTTGCCCATTCTCACTTCCAGGTTGGCCCGGAGCCCTCTGGCATTGGCAGGCACGGTTACATATTTTTTCAC
>CAYYNJ010000284.1:0-4423 GCA_964472775.1 uncultured Spirochaetaceae bacterium | reverse complement strand
GATGTCCCCCAGCCCTTTGATCAGCTTAATTTAGACCAAATTTCCTTCTGGCTGGAAGAACCGGAGTGGCTCTACCAGAATGTGGTGAAATTCAGGGATTTTTGGATCCAGCACATGTAGCTTCCGGCATCTTGTCATCCTAAGATGTCTGCCTTTTACCCCGCAGCGTTGCTGCGGGGTTTTTTATAAAGAAAGATAATTTTCATAAAAATATAATAATGAAAAAAATATTGATTTTTTTCTTGACAGATTCCCAAGGGTGATTGAGAATGAAATATATCTTTCACAATGAAAAAGAAATTACATTTTTGAGAGGGAGAATAAAATGAAGAGAAGAAATGTGTTGATAGCCCTCCTTGCCCTGGCGGTTCTGCTGGTCGTGTCCTGTGCCACCAAGACGGCACCTCAGCTGACGGCCCCCATCGTAAGGACTGCCACGAAACAAGCGGTGGTGGTGGAGTACGAAGAAACAAGAACAGATTTTTTGATTCATCCCAAGTACGACACGGGAAAAACCGGTCTGCTCGCCGGTGATGCCGATGACCCGGCGGTGTGGATTCATCCTACCGACCCTTCCCGCAGCTTGATCTTCGGGGTCGACAAGGTGGACGGGCTCTGGGTTTTCGATTTTTCCGGTAAAGAGCTGACCCACGTGGATCCCTGGGGAAAACCGGGGAATGTGGATGTCCGGTACGGCCTTCAGCTGGGAGACCGCCGGGTAGACATTGTTGCTTTGAACCTGCGGAAGGTGAAGTACGAGAAATCCAGTAAGATCGCCGTTTGGGCCATCAACCCCGACTACACCTCGGGAGACGATGTTCTTATCACCTTGACGGACGGACAGGGAAGCCAGAATGACCTGCAGCTCGAAACCTACGGATTCTGCCTCTATAAGAATCCCGACACCGGTTTGATCTATGCCTTTGAAAACGCCAGTGTGGGCCCCATCAGCCAGTACTTGATCGAAGACGACGGCACCGGAGCGGGGGTCAAACTTACCCACGTCCGGGACCTGGTTTATGACGGTACCACCTGCGAAGGAATGGTCTGCGATGATGAACTGGGCTATTTCTACGTGGCCGAGGAAGATACGGCCATTCATAAGTACTACGCCGACCCCGCCATGCCTAACGAGAGCATCGCTTCCTTTGCTTTCGCCGCAGACGGATACAGCCGTGACCGAGAGGGAATTGCTCTTTATACCTGTGACGACGGTACGGGCTACCTTATGGTGGTTGATCAGGGGGCTGCCTCGGAAAAAGTCGCTTCCATCTTCCGGATCTATGAACGGCAGGGAGACAACAAGTTAGTCAAAACCGTGGCCCTCCTTGACCGCGACGGAGAACCTCTTTGGGATGACGATGGCGTCGAAGCTGTGGCCACACCGGTGCTGCCCGATTTCCCCCACGGTTTTGTGGTGGCCCACGACGGAGCCAATTCCACCTATCCGGTCTATGACTGGAGAGATATTGCCGGAGATGATCTTTCGCTCTGCGGTGAATAGTCCTTAGTCTATGTGAGGTTAGCTTATATGAGTAATACAGCCATTGCGCCTGCCGAAGTGGGGGGAAGCCCCTTTCTCCGGAGGTTGATCAGGAATCTGACGCAGCCCCAGCGAATCATGGGCTTCCTGCTGATTGTCCTGTTGATTTTCTTTGTCATCATGCCCGCCATCAACCTGGTGGTCACCAGCCTGACCTTCTCACCCAATGACAGAAGGCTTCCCCAGGTGGTGGACCGGGGGACCGAGGTGGTGCCCGGAGAATTTACCACCGTTCACCTGGAGAGGGTGTTTAAGAGCAACCTGACCAAGAAGATGTTTCTTATTCCCTTGTTTAATACGGTGGTGACCACCCTGGGTCTCACCGCCGTTTCAATGCTGGTGGGAAGTATGCTGGCCTGGTTGGTGGTGCGGACGAATCTTCCGTGGAAAAAGGCAATTGCCAACTTTGCCTCCCTTCCTTATATAATCCCTTCTTGGCCCATCGCCCTGGCCTGGACCAATGTTTTTAAAAATACAAGAATCGGGGGCAGCCCGGGTTGGTTTCAGTACATTTTCAAGGTACCGCCGCCGGACTGGCTGGCCTACGGCCCCATTCCCATCGTCATCTGCCTGAGCCTGCATTACTACGCTTTTTCGTTCATCACCGTTTCCGGTGCCCTGGCGTCGATCGATTCCCGGCTGGAAGAGACGGCGGAACTGATGGGCGCCTCCAAGGCTCAGGTGATGCGGAAGATAACCCTTCCTTTAGTCATGCCCGCCCTGATGTCGGCGTTCATCCTGACCTTTTCCAAGGGAATCGGAACCTTCGGCACCCCCGCCTTTCTGGGGCTGCCGGTACGGTTTTTCACCCTTTCCACCCAGGTCTACAGCAACGTGAAGAACAACCTCTCCGGGGACGCCTACCTTCTGGCGATTGTGATGATTCTTATTTCTGTTATCACCATCTATATGAACGTTAAGGTGGTGGGAGCCCGAAAGAGCTTTGTCACCATCTCCGGCAAGGGATTCCGGGCCAAACCGGTGGATCTGGGCAAGGTGAAGTGGATCATCCTTATCATCGTCATGATCTTCATCGTCTTTTGTGTGTTCGGTCCTCTTTACATCTTGAGCTGGCAGACCTTTATGGAAAAAGACGGCGATTACTCCCTTTCCAATTTTACCCTGCATTACTGGATCGGACCCGAGGGAGCCTTGGGTAAAGAAGGGCAGCTTCTCGGAGAAGGGCAGGCGGGGATATTACGGAATCCCGATGTCTGGTTTACCGCCTGGAATTCGGTGAAACTGTCGGTGGTGGTCTCTATCCTGGCGGCCCTTCTGGGGATTCTTCTGGGGTATGCCATTGTCCGCGGCAGGGGGACTCTCATGTCTTCCGCCCTGGATTCCCTCTCCTTTGCCCCCTACGTTTTTCCGGGAATTGCCTTTGGGGCGGTGTACTTGAGTATGTTTGCCAAACCCCTGGGGCCCTTTCCACCCCTCTACGGTACCTTTGCCCTACTGGTCCTGGTTTCTCTGGCCAAGAGGATGCCCTTCTCGTCACGGACCGGGACATCCGCCATGCTTCAGGTTCACAAAGAACTGGAAGAGGCGGGAATGCTGGTGGGGGCCGGTTTCTTCAGACGCTTTGCCAAAATTATCTACCCGCTTACCAAGAGCGGCTTTATGGCGGGAATGCTTCTCTCCTTCATCACCACCATGAGGGAATTGTCCTTGATTGTCCTTCTCGTAACGCCTAAAACCAAGGTTTTGACGACCATGATTTTCCGTTACGCCGAGGGAGGCTATCACCAGTTTGGTGATGCCATCACCATGTTAGTTGTCATCATAAGCGTTGTCGGTACCCTGACCATTCGGAAAGCCCAGGGTACGGATTTAGCAAAGGGAATTGGAGGTTGATGAGTCGTTATGGAAGAGAAAAAAATCCGGTTGGAAAAACTTAAGAAATCCTGGGGCGACGTGGTCGCCGTCAACAGCATAGATCTTGAAATAGAAAAGGGCGATTTTATTACCCTCCTTGGCCCCTCGGGCTGCGGAAAGACCACCACCCTCAGGGCGATTGCGGGCTTGGAAGAGCCCACGGCGGGAAAGATCTTTATTAACAACAAGCTGGTCTTTTCGAAAAAAGACGAAATTGTGGTTCCCCCCGCCAAGAGAAACCTGGGGCTGATTTTTCAGTCCTACGCCCTCTGGCCCCATATGACGGTGAACGACAATATTTCCTTCGGGCTGAAAATTAAAAAGCGACCCAAGGAAGAAATTGAAAAAAGGGTGAAGGACATCCTTCGGGATGTTCATCTCGAAGGATACGGGGAACGCTATCCTTCGGAATTGTCCGGCGGTCAGCAGCAGCGGGTGGCCATCGCCCGGATGCTGATTAATCAGCCTCAGATTTTCCTCATGGATGAGCCCCTGTCGAACCTGGACGCCCGGCTCCGTATCGAGATGCGCTCCGAGCTGGTCCAGCTACACCGCAGGACCAATGCCACCACCATCTACGTTACCCATGACCAGGAAGAGGCCATGACCCTGTCCACCCGGATTTGCGTCATGAACGAAGGGGATATCCGGCAGGTCGGAACCCCCGACGAGGTGTACAACCGGCCGGCGGATACCTTCGTGGCGGGATTTATCAGTAACCCCCAGATGAACTTCTTCGACGGTACGGTGACGGTGAAGGACGGAAAGGGGCTCATTAACGCCGGCGGTTTTGTCACCGAGGTTCCGGCGGAAACGGTCGGGGATAGGAAAGAGGTCCTTTTCGCCGTAAGACCGGAAGATTTTATGATCAGCAAAAAGGGAGCGGACTACCTGGTCCTCACCAGGCTTCCCACGGGAAGCGCTCAAATAACCATGGTTAAAAGAGGAGAAGACAAGGAGGTGGCCCTGCTGCTTGATACGGATGTGGTGGTGGAGGTGGATGAA
>CAYYNJ010000283.1:0-4433 GCA_964472775.1 uncultured Spirochaetaceae bacterium | reverse complement strand
CGCTGGTGGGCTCGTCGAAGAGCATGATATCCGGATTCATCGCCAGGGCCCGGGCAATGGCCACCCGCTGCTTCTGCCCCCCCGAAAGATAACAGGGGTAGACATCCCTCTTATCCTGAAGCCCCACCTTGGCCAGCAGGTCCTCACCCCGGGCCGCCGCCTCCTGCCGGGAGACCTTCTCCACCGTCAGGGGCGCCTCGATGATGTTTTCCAAGGCGGTTTTATGGGGAAAGAGATTGAATCCCTGGAAAACCATCCCTAATTTTCGGCGGCTATGCTTATCCAGGGCCATTCCTTCTATAAAAATCTCCCCGGAGGAGGCCTTTTCCAGCTCGATGCAGCAGCGCAAGAGGGTGCTTTTCCCCGATCCCGAGGGGCCGATGATGGCCACAATTTCTCCCCGGTGTACCGCTAAATCAACCCCTTTGAGAACCTCCAAAGCGCCGAACCGTTTATGCAGATTCCGGGTCTCCACCATGATATCCGTATCACTCATAGACCGCATACCTCCGTTCCATCTTCTGAAAGAACAACACCAACCCGTAGTTCAGAATCAGATAAATGCCCGCGGCGATAACAAAGGGAGTGATGGTAAAATCCCGGCTCACGATTTCTTTAGAGTTCCGCAGAATCTCGCCAATCCCCAAGACCACCACCAGGGCGGTGTCTTTTACCAGGGTGATCGCCTCGTTGGCCACCGGGGGCAGGACCCGTTTTATCGTCTGGGGAAGGATGATCCGGGTCATGGTCTGCCGGGAACTCAGTCCCAGCACCCGGGCCGCTTCATACTGTCCCCGTTCGATGGACTGTATCCCCCCCCGGAAGATTTCGGTGAAGTAGGCCCCGTAGTTGATGATGAAGGTCAGCACCGCCGCGGTAAAACGTTCGAACCGAAGGGCCGGGATCAGGATGGGTAGACCGTAATAGACGAAGAACAGCTGAAGCAGCAGGGGAGTACCCCGCACGACGGAGGTGTACAGCTCCAGCACCGGTTTCAGAAACCGGTTCCCCGATGTTTTTCCCACGGCACAAAGAAAACCCAGGGGCAGGGAAAACAGCAGGGTCAGCGCAAAGAGTCTTAAGGTGACGGTACATCCCGAAAGGATGTACCGTGTGGATTGCAGAATATATTCCATCAGCGGGGCAGCAGTACGTCCTCGCCGAACCACTTGGCGGAAATTTCCCCGGCGGCGCCGTCTTTATCCATCTCATCAAGAATCCGGTCCACCTCGGCGGCCAAGGCCTGATCTCCCAGCCGGAAACCGATGCCGTACTGTTCCTCCGCGAAAGCCTCGGAGGCCACCGAAAAAAGCCCCGGTTTCTTAGAGATGTAGTACCGGCCCAAAATTTCGTCCACCACCACCGCATCGATCCGGCCCACTTCCAGGTCCATCAGGGCCTGAACGTTATCCTGATACTTGGCCATCTCGGCGAAGCTTTCGGCGGCCCCCGGGTTGGACAACACGGCGTTTTCGGCACTGCTTCCTAACTGAAGGCCCACCTTCCGTCCCGCCAGGGCGGCGATGGAATCGATGCCCGAGTCGGCCTTGACCACGATGATCTGCCGGTTGGCAATGTATGGCTTAGAGAAGGTGACACTCTCTTGCCTCTCGGGAGTGATGGTAAGGCCGTTCCAGATGGCGTCGATATCCCCAGAGTTAAGATCAAGAATTTTGGCATCCCAATCGATGGGCTGCAGCTTCAGCTCCACCCCCATGCGCCGGCACACTTCCCTGGCCAGATCGATGTCGAAACCGACAATCTCGCCCTTCTCATCGCGGAAACCCATGGGAGGAAAACTATCATCCAGGCCCAGGATGAAAACAGCCTTTTCCTTCACATCGGTCAGGGAGGTATCCCCTTCGGATTCTTTGGTTCCCCCGGCGAATAACAGCGACGCTGCGGCGATGACCAGTAACAGTACTAAGATTTTTTTCACGTGAACTCCTTTGTAAAATCGACAGTGTTTCCCCCTGATGCCAAGCTATTCTGAAAGCATTTTGGCCGCTTCGCTCTAATATTTTCAGAAATTCGCCCTAATAGCAGAGGATTTTCTTTTAGAATTATAAAGGAGTTTTCCCGGGTTTGGCAATCAGCGGGACCCCAGGGGAAGGGAAAAACCGAACAGGACCCCCGTTCCGCCGGGAAGGTTTTCCGCCCAGATCCGTCCGCCGTGGGCCAGAATGATTTCCCGGGCTATGGCCAGGCCCAGTCCCCGGCCGCCGTGATCCCTGTTCCGGCTGGAATCAACCCGGAAAAACCGGTGGAAGATCTTTTCCTCGGTTCCCTCGGGCAGGGACGGACCGTTGTTGGTGATGGTCACCACCGCCTCACCCGGGGCTTCATAAAACGAAGTCTCCAGCCGCCCCCCCGGGGGCAGATGCCGCAGGGCGTTGGAGTAGAGGTTCAGGAAAACCTGTTTCAGCCTCAGGGGATCGCCCACCACCGTGGTTTCTCCGGAACCGGTAAAGACCACATCCACCCCCTGCTGGGCCCACTGGCCGCCGAAGGAGTCCGAGGCATCCCGCCCCAGGGCCCCGAGGGAGAACTCCCGTTTTTCTAAAACCACCCCCCCCGATTCCCACCCCGCCAGGGCCTGGAGATCTCCAATGAGGCGGCTTAACAGTTCGGTTTCACCGTAGAGCCGCTCAAGCCGTTCCCGGCCGGGGTCGTACACGCCGTCGATGATCATTTCCAAGGTACCCTGGATCAGAGCCACCGGAGTGCGCAGCTCGTGGGCCGCATCGGCGATGAGCCGCCGCTTCATCTCCTCTCCTTTCTCCAGAGAGCCGGCCATACCGTCGATATGGCGGCCCAGATCTCCCAGCTCATCCTTCCTGTCGATGTTCGTTCGGGCAGCAAAATCACCCTGGGCGATTCGGCCCGCCACGGCCCCCATGGTTCCCAGAGGGGCGGTGATATTCCGGGACAGCAGGATCACCGCCCCCAGGGAAAGGACGGTCATGACCAGCACCGAGAGGAGGGAAGCCAGACGGATCCGTTGAAGAAAAAGATCCCCCTGAGGATTGACCACCGGAGCCACCATGGAATTAATGAAAAGATGCCCCTGAAAACCGCCGGGGACGGAGAGAAGAACCCCCTGCTCAAGAAAATCCCGGTTCATCCGGCGTCCCAGGGATTCCTCCCGGCTGTCCGCCACCACCACTCCTTGGTGGTCGGTGATCAATAGCCGCTGAATCAGGGGGGTCCCTCCGGCCCGGTCCATGGGGCCCATGGAACCCATCCGGCCCATCATGGAACCCCTCCTAAATTCCTGCCCTTCTCTTAAAGGGGGGGCCATGAGAAATCCGGAACCGCCGAATATTTCCTGAATCTCTTCCCAACTGCCGCCCTGACGGACCGCCTCTTCCACCAGGGGTGAAAGCTGCCGGGCCAGATTACGGTCGCCCGCCGAGACATAACCCTCAAACTGATTGACCGCCACCCCCTGGATGACCAGGGCGGTCACCAGGGTCCCCATGGAAATGACCAGCATGAACGCCAGCGTCAGTTTGACCCAAAGACGGCCTTTCACGAATCCTCCTCCTCGGAGAGTTTATACCCCACCCCCCGGACCGTTTGAATATACCGGGGATGGGCGGGATCGGGCTCCAGGATTTTTCTTATGTTCTTGATATGCACATCGATGGTCCGCTCGTACCCTTCGAAGGCGTTTTCCTGAAATGCGTCGAGAAGATCCATCCGGGAAAAAACCCTGCCGGGATTTTTCAGAAAAGCGGTGAGAATATCAAACTGCACCGAGGTCAGGTTCAGAAGAACTCCCGACCGGGTGACGGTGCGTTTAAAGGGGTCTAAGATCAAACCGCGGTGAGTCAAGATTTTACCCTCCCCTCCGGGACCGCCGCCGGCGCTGCGCCGGGATACCGCCCGAATTCGGGCCACCAGCTCCTTCAGGCTGAAGGGCTTGGTGATGTAGTCATCCGCTCCCAGTTCCAGGCCGAGAAGCTTGTCCGCCTCGTCCGCCCGGGCGGTGAGAAGAATAACCGGCACCTGAGAGAACTCCCGGATCCTTCTCAGCAGATCCGTCCCCTCGATGCCCGGGAGCATGATGTCCAGAAGGATGAACCCCGGCGCCTTCTCCCTGACGCTTCTCAGCGCCGAAAGTCCGTCGAACACCGAAACCGTTTCGTACCCCACCGCTTCTAGGTAATCGCAGATCATGGTATTCAGGCTTCGTTCATCTTCCACCACCAGAACCTTTTCCATATTCTCCCCTCTTTCATCATAGCGGCTGGAGGCAATTTTAAAAAGAACCGTTTTTCGAAATTGCTTCTCGGAACAAAAAAAACCAGCCGCCGGAGACATCCCCCGGCGGCATGGATACTAAGAACAAAACCGAATTCCTACCAGCGTCTGCCGCCGCCCCGGGGCATGAATCCTCCCCGGGTCTGGGGCCCCATCATGCCGCCCCG
>CAYYNJ010000282.1:334-4440 GCA_964472775.1 uncultured Spirochaetaceae bacterium | reverse complement strand
CGGGATGCACATCCTGTCGTGCCGCTCATCCTGGAGTACCGGGCCCTGCGCAAACTGAAGAGCACCTACGTGGACACCCTGCCCGCCATGGTGGACCCTGCGACCGGTCGCGTGCATACCAATTACCGCCAGGCGGTGGCCGCCACGGGCCGGCTCTCCAGCAAAGATCCGAACCTTCAGAACATTCCCATCAAAGATGACGACGGCCGGCGGATCCGTACCGCCTTCGTTCCCGCCCCGGGTCACGTCTTTCTCAGCGCCGACTACGCCCAGATCGAGCTGGTCATCCTGGCCCACCTTTCGGGGGACCCGGGGTTGAGCCGGGCGTTCCGGGAGGGTGAGGATGTTCACCGCCACACCGCCGCCCTGATTTTTGACTGCTTCCCCGAAATGGTCACCCCCGAACAGCGCCGCATCGCCAAGACCATCAATTTCGGCGTCATGTACGGCATGTCGGGATTCCGGCTCAGCCGGGAACTCCACATCCCCCGGGCCCAGGCGGATCACTTTATCAAGGCCTACTTTACCCGTTATGCGGGAATCCAGAGGTTCATCGATGAAACGGTGAAAGCCGCCGAAGAACAGGGATGGGTGGCCACCATCCTAGGGCGCCGCCGGGAGATAAGAGGCATCAATAGCCGAAACAAGACCGAAAAAGCCGGGGCCGAACGGGTGGCGGTCAACACCCCCATCCAGGGATCCGGGGCGGATATCATGAAGCTGGCCATGCTGGCCCTGAACCGTCGTATCAAGGAAGAGAAGCTGAATTCCCGGATGATCCTCCAGGTCCACGATGAACTTCTCTTTGAAGTGCCCCTGGACGAGAAAGAAGAGATGGAAAAAATGGTACGCCGGGAGATGGAGGCGGCCTACACCCTTTCGGTGCCCCTGAAGGTGAGTCTGGAGTTCGGCGAGACCTGGGGAGCCATGCATTGAATGGGGCCGGTATCATCTGGGGATTGACGGGCCTCTACTGCGCCGGAAAAAACCGGGCCGGGGCCTTTCTGGAAGACCAGGGTTGTTACGTCATCGACGTGGATAAGCTGGGGCACCAGGGGCTGGAAGCACGGAAAGACGAGGTGGTCAAGCTTTTCGGGAAAGAGATTCTGGATGACCGGGGGATGATCAACCGCCGGGCCCTGGGAGACCGGGTGTTTAAAAACCGGGAGGATCTGCGAGCCCTGGAGGCCATTGTTCATCCCTGGGCCATAGAAGAGTGCCGCCGTCTGGCGGATGCCCACGGAGATGCGCCGGTGGTGATTAATGCGGCCCTCCTTTTCCCTTCGGGGCTCCACCGGCTCTGTTCCCGGGTGATTTGGGTGAAAGCACCCCTCCTGACCCGGATCCGCCGGGCCCGCCGCCGGGATCATCTGCCGTATCACGAGATTTTCAAGCGATTTTGGGCACAAAGAGAACTCAGGCCTCAACCCTGGCGGGAAGATGTCGATATTGAGAGTATGGGAAATCCCGACACCCCCGGGGTGCTGGAATCCCGGTTACGAAACTTCCTGAAGCGAGAGTTATAGCGATGGAACAAAAGAAGATAATATGGGTCATGATGTCGGTGGCGCTGCTGCTGATCGTTTTATTAACCGCCGGGCTGATCTGGCTGAAACCGGCGGGGGGAGATTTCCCCGTGGCGGGAGGAACCTCCGGAGAGGTGGCGGCGGCGGGTACCCGCTTCGATGCCATCGAGTACATCCGTGAGGGTGAAACGGTGGGGATGGTGGAAACCGAACCGGAAGCGGGAGAGTTTGTCGCCGAAACGGGAGACATTGTGATCGGTCAGACCCAGGAAGCCGCCCCGGAAAAACCGGCGGCTCAGGAAGACGGGTCTGCGGTTCAGCTTACCAGTGCCGCCCCGGTCCAGCGTTCGGTCCCGAAGACCGAGCCGGCCCCCGCCCCGGCGCCTCAGCCGGCTCCGGCGCCCAAGCCTGCGCCGGTCATCGAAACCGGAATTGAATATTGGATTCAGGTGGGATCTTTCACAAAAATCGCCCAGGCGGAATCCACCAAGGATGCCTTGTCGGCCCGGGGGGTCGAATCGGTGGTTTTAACCCGGCAGATTGAGGGCACCACCTACTACCGGGTCCGCCTGGGGCCCTACGGTGATAAGGCGGAAGCGGAAAAATTCCTGGGTTGGATCAAAAGCATCCCCGATTACAGCGCCAGTTATATATCCGAGGTGCCCTTCCGGCGGACCAGGTGATTCTTTACCGGGGTTGAACATTGCTGAGAGGAATATAAAAAACCGGGCGGATTGGCCCGGTTTTTTGTGTCTTGTTGGTTTCTTCCCCCGATTAATGAATCGGTCGGGTTCCTCTCCCTCACTTCTTCTCCGGCTCTCCCCCGGTCACCTTGCCCATGGTCAGGAAGGCGGCGATCATGGCGATACAGCTGAAGAGGAATACCACCCGGGCGCCGAAGAGGTCCCGCAGCCCCCCGGTCAAGACCGGAGCTATCACTCCGGCGGTTTGAGAGAAAAAGTAGTAAAGGCCGGTATAGATTCCCATGGTGTTGTAGTCTGCCATCTGCCAGAGCATGGGAAAAGAGTTGGTCACGATGGAACCCCAGAAGGTTCCAAAGATGAAGAGGAGCCCCCAGAAGGTGGCCAGCCGGAGCCCCGAAGAGAGTCCCGCCGTCAGGGGCTGGTGAAGGTAGAGAAGGGCGGTGATGAGGGCCACCATAACCAGAGAGATCCGAATGGTTTTTCTTCGTCCGATCCGATGGGCCACCACTCCGGAGGGTATGGCGAAGAGGGCGTAGGAGATGCCCACCATCCCTGCGGAAAGCCCGGCGGTTCCCGGGGAGAGTTCCAGGACACTGACCCCGTAAAGGCCTATCCAGGGCAGGACCCCCTGGTATCCTATGAACCATAGGAGCAGCGATATCAGGATGAGCAGGGCGCTGCGGTCTTCCGAGGAAAGGATGAACTTGAGGCTTTGTAAAATGGGTGTTTTCTTGTCCTCCGCCGCTTCGGGGGTGGCCTTTTCCTTCACGAAAAGAAAGAGAAGAACCACCGCCATAATCACCAGAACCGCCGACAAGAGAAACGGCAGGGTTCCGATGTATCCCACCGCCTGGGTTCCCGTCTTTTCCAAGGCTTTGATGGTGGGTCCGAAGAAGGGCAGGTTGATGTTTACGTCGTACAGTTTAGCCAGACCGACGGTTCCTACGATGGCGGCGATGCCTCCCATGGTGTTGATGACTCCGTTGGCCTCGGACCGGTACTCGCCGGGAATAATATCCGGCATTAATGCCACCACGGGTCCCCGGGCGGCTTGTTTAAACAGATTAAGCAGAAAGATCACGATCACTAAAAAGGCCAGAGATTTCATCGCCGCCGTGGGCAGGAGGGCGAAAAAGAGGGCCGTCATCGGCAGGGTGACGATGATGAAGGGCATCCGCCGTCCGATGGGGGTACGGGTCCGGTCCGACAGGGCGGAAAACACCGGGATGAGCAGGATGGCAAAGAGATTGTCCAGGCCCATGAGGCCTCCCACCAAGCCGTCCCGGGCGATAAAGTTTTTCAGAAAGATCGGGACGTAGGTGTCGTAGAGGGGATCCATCAGGCCCATGGTAAAAAAACCGAGGCCGATGAGGAAGGTGAGACCGTAATACCCCCGCATGCCCTGTTTGTCTTTTTTCATGTTTTTTTCCTTATGTCTGTTAGTTGATCTTGCCGCCATTGTAATCCATCACCGTCGATGGGGCAATCAGATAAGCATTTTCAGGGAACCGTGATTAGTGTTTCTCACCGTGGATAAATAAGCCTAGGCATCGAACTCCCGCCGAGTCCGGTCGAAGTCTTCGTGAATGTTGAGAAAGAGGTCCACCAGCCGGGGATCGAAGGCTTTGCCCCGGTCTTTAGTTATGATGTCCACTCGTGATGATTCAGGGAGATCTCGCGGCCCATGGCGAGAAAGTCTTTTTTCCCCCGGTGTCTCATCAAGGCCTCACCGGCGATGAGGATCCCCGGTGATGTAATATTTATCCGGCCCGCTTTTTTAACATCCCCGGATCTGCTATTCTTAAGCCATGGATTCGCCGGTTAAGACGCTTTTACGTTTCTGCATAACCCGACTGGAAACCTTGGACCGGTATCT